>CALEOQ010000349.1 GCA_937910255.1 uncultured Caulobacteraceae bacterium
GTGGCGTGTGACTTGCGGCACCGTCGGTTGTTTTGTCAGGCAGAAGACGGCATACGAGATTACGACGTGACTGGAGTTCAGACGTGTGCTCTTCCGATCTGCGCAGGTAGACGGTGTCCGTCAGGGCCAGGCGGGCGCCGAGGCGGCCCGTCGGCGTCGCGCCGCTGGAGTCCTCGGCCCGGGAATCCAGCAGGATCGCGCCGCCGTTCAGGTCTCGCTCGATCCGCCGCGCGTCGCGCGCGGACCAGCCGTCCAGGCGCACGCCGCCGGTCAGCAGCAGGCGTTCGGCCTCATAGGTGGTCTCGCCATAGACACCGCCGACCAGGGTGCGGCCCCCCGCCACCCGGCCGCGGGTGAAGCCGTCGCCGAGATTGCGGAAGAACTCCCGGGTCTCGCCATCGGTCACACGGACATCGCCGCCCACCTCCCAGGTCCAGGCGTCGGCCACCTGGCGCCAGGCGGCGTTGGCGCCATAGCCCAGGGCCGGGGTGGCCAGTTGCTGAGCCGCCGGGCGACTGGCCGAACGGTCAGGCTCCACAGCGGCGAACCGGTTCTTGAGGTCGCTGGTCCGCAGCCAGGCCTGGAGGCGCCACCCGCCCGCATCGGCCTGCGAGGGTTGGGCCAGGGACAGGGTGGCCGACCCGCCGCTGGCCTGGGAGCCGACGCCCTCGACGCCCCCGCCCCGGCGCTCTTCATAGGCGTCCAGGCGGAAGGCGGCCTGCACCCCGGCCACCTCGCCCTGCAGCCGCGCGGCTGCGGAGACCTGATCCAGGCCGGCGGGCTGGTCGACCGCGCCGCGGCCTGCGCCGCGGATCGGGACATAGCCATCACTGGTGGAGCCCGAGACGACCGTCAGCAGGTTCTGCGTCCCCATGGCGGCCGCGGCGCGATAGGTCCCGTGAGACCCGGCGGAGATATCCAGGGCCGACACGCCGTCGGCGGGCGCGCGCTCGCTGAGCGCCACCACGCCGGTCAGGGCGCCTGCACCATAGGGACCAGCCCCCGACCCCTTGATGATCTGAGCCGCCGCCAGGCCCTCCGGCGGCAGGGCCGACCAGATCACCCAGCCGCCAAAGGGATCGTTCTGCGGCGCCCCATCCAGCGTCACCAGGGTGCGCCCGGCGCCGGACGGCGCGATCGCCCGCAGGGACAGGCCCTGGATGGTCGGATTGGCCACCTCGCTGCCCGTCCGGCGGAACAGGGCGACCCCGGGCTCGCTGCGCAGGGCCTCGTCCAGGCGTGGCGCGGTGGCCAGGGTTTCGATCCTCAGGGTTGTGATGGCGAAGGCGGCGTCCCCCGGGCTGGGCGCCAGCCGCGGCGCCGTGACCTGCAGCTCGGAAATCAAAGGGGGCGGCATGTCGGGCATAAGAGCGGCTCCGGAACGGCGAGGTCGGGGTCACGAATAGGTGACTTGGGTCCCGGTCATTAGGAATTTGGACAGGCCACCGCCTGCAACCTGCGATACTGGCGCTCATCGTCAGCGCGAAGCTTCGAGTTCATCATGGCTGTCCCCGACACCAGCGCCATTGTTTCCAGCCTGCTCGCGGCCAGCCGCTGGTGGAGCGGATCGACGATCACCTACAGCGCCCCCGGTGCGGGCTCAACCTGGCCGACCTACGCCGCCGGGGAAGAACCGAGCGTCGCGGGCTACGGCGTCCTCAACGCCTCGCAGGTCCAGCAGTTCAGAACCGCCATCGACGCCTGGGACAAGGTCGTCGCTGTCAACTTCATGCAGACCGACGATGTGGCCTCGCCAGGTCAGATCCGCGTCGCCTTCACCGATGTCGACGCCCTGAGCGACGGAGACGAGAATCTCTGGGGCTACGCCTATTACCCACCCGGCTATGGCGGCGCCGGAAGCGCCATCTCGGGCGACATCTGGATCGACCAGTCGCACGTCACCTCCGACTTCGCCCAGGGGGACAACGACTTCAGTTCGCTGGTTCATGAGATTGGCCATGCGATAGGCCTCAAGCACCCCTTCGAGGATGGGGCGGTCCTGCCGGCGGCCTATGACAACAGCCGCTACACGGTCATGGCCTATACCGACGCCACCGACAGCCTCCACTGGCAGATCGAGGCCACCGCCACGGGCGTCCGCATCGTTCCGACCCGGGTCGCACCCGAGACGCCCATGGTGTTTGACGTGCTCGCCGCTCAGAATCGCTATGGCGCAGATCCCGCCACCGCCGCCGGGAACACGACCTACGCCTGGGACGAGAACCGGCCCTTCTTCCAGACCGTCTATGATGCCGGCGGCGTCGACACCTTCGATCTCTCCAATCACAGCCGCGGCTCGATCATCGACCTTTCGCCCGGCGCCTATTCGTCCATCGCCCAGTTCTCGGCCCAGGCCCAGATCGCGCAGATGCTGGTCCGCTTCCCTTGGGCGGCGGACTTCTTCAACGAGCATATCCAGACCCCCGAGACCTACACCTGGTCGAACAATCTGGGCGTCGCCTACAACACGGTGATCGAGAACGTGGTCGGCGGGCTAGGCGCCGACACCATCCTGGGCAACGCCGCCGCCAACGAGATCCGTGGCGGCGACGGAGCGAGTTATCTGCGCGGCTTCGACGGAAACGACCGCCTCTGGGGCGGCGCCGCCTTTGACGACCTGCATGGCAATGTGGGCGCCGACAGCCTGTGGGGCGGCGGCGGCGACGACTGGGTTGTGGGCGGCAAGGACGACGACCAGCTCCATGGCGAGGCCGGGGGCGACATCGTCTATGGCAATATCGGCCATGACACCGGCTATGGCGACGACGGCGACGACCTGATCCGCGGCGGCCAGAACAACGACGTCCTCTATGGGGGCGCCGGCGACGACTGGATGTCCGGCGACAAGGGCGACGACACCCTCACCGGCGGAGCCGGGGCCGACATCTTCAACACGTTCGGCGACGCTGGCCTGGACCGGGTCCTGGACTTCAGCAGCGCCCAGGGCGACCGGGTGCGGTTCGACCCCGGCACGGTCTGGGAAGTCGGCTTTGCCGGCTCGGACACGGTGATCAACATGGTCGGCGGCGCCCAGATGGTCCTGGTCGGCGTCACCGCCGCCACCCTGGGGGACTGGCTCATCGCCTGAGCCTCCAAAGGCCGGTGGACTTAGGCCTGCGGCTATGGCTGTCCTGCGGCCATGTGCAACGAGTATCTGAAGCGGACCGCGGCGACCAACCTCGCCGAGCTGTTCTCCGAATATGGCGTCCCGCTGCGGCTCGACGAGGCGGCGTCGAACCGTCCTGGGGATGAGCCGATCCGGCCCACCGAACGGGCCACTATTCTGCGCCCCCTCGATCCCGCACGGCCGGCCGCCGGGCTGGAGATGGTCGATCTGCGCTGGTGGCTGGTCCCGGCCTTCCACAGGGGCCCGGTCAAGGACTGGCGGGCCATGAGCACCAACGCCCGGATCGAGACGGTGGACACCAGCCCCGCCTTCAAGGACGCCTATCGCCGCCGTCGCTGCCTCGTGCCCCTGACCAGCTTCATCGAATATTCCGAGCCCGCCGGCTGGAAGAAGGGCCAGCCCAAGCAGCGCAATGAGATCAGCTGGGCGGGCGAGGACGTCCGCTTCTTCGCTGGCCTCTGGGAGCGGTCCGCGCCGTCCGACTTCCCCCAGGGCCTGGAGAGCTTCGCCTTCATCACCGGCCCGGCGCCGGCCGACATGGCGGCCATCCATGACCGCGGTCCGCCGGTGCTGACCCTGGGCCAGGGCATAGCCTGGCTGGACCTGGAGGGTTCGGGCAAGGCCGCCTTCGAGACACCCCCGCCGGCCGGAACCTTCGACGTGCAGGTGCGTCCCCGCGAGCAGTTGATGTCGCCGGAAATGCGCCGCCTGCTCTGACACGCCGCGCCTTGGGCGCCGGCTCCGATATGTTCTATATAAGTTCCAATGTCCTTTCCTGAATCAGCTCCCCCCGCCCCCGCGCCCAAGATCAGCGACCTCGCCCGCGTGGGCGGCCCCGGCCACCAGCCTGACTATCTGCACGGCCTGAACCCCGAGCAGCGAGACGCCGTGGAGACGGTGGAGGGCCCCGTCCTGGTCCTGGCCGGGGCCGGCACCGGCAAGACCCGGGTGCTGACCACGCGGCTGGCCCATATCCTGACCACCGGACGCGCCAAGCCCTGGGAGCTGCTGGCCGTCACCTTCACCAACAAAGCGGCCCGGGAGATGCGCGAGCGGATCGCCGCCATCATCGGGCCTGAGGCCGAGGGCCTGCGCTGGCTGGGCACCTTCCACTCGGTCGCCGCCCAGATCCTGCGCCGCCACGCCGAGCTGGTGGGCCTGAAGTCCAGCTACACCATCCTCGACACCGACGATCAGGAGCGGCTGCTCAAGCAACTGCTGGAAGCTGAGAACATCGATTCAAAGCGGTGGACCGCCAAGGCGCTGGCCGGGCTGATCGACCATTGGAAGAACCGCGGCTGGACGCCCGACCGCCTGCCGCCCGCGGAAGGCGCGGCCTTCGCCAACAACCGCGGTCAGGCGCTCTACCGCCTCTATCAGGAGCGGTTGCGGGTGCTGAACGCCTGTGACTTCGGCGACCTGCTGCTGCACAACATCACCATCTTCACCTCGCAGCCCGACGTGCTGGCCGAGTATCACGACCGCTTCAAGTTCATCCTGGTGGACGAGTACCAGGACACCAATGTCGCCCAGTATCTGTGGCTGCGCCTGCTGGCTCAGAAGCGGCAGAACGTCTGCTGCGTCGGCGACGACGACCAGTCGATCTATGGCTGGCGCGGCGCCGAGGTGGACAACATCCTGCGTTTCGAGCGGGATTTCCCGGGCGCCAAGGTCATCCGGCTGGAACGAAACTACCGCTCCACCAGCCATATCCTGGGGGCGGCCTCAGGACTGATCGCCACCAACAAGTCCCGCCTGGGCAAGACGCTCTGGACCGAGGCCGACGGCGGCGACAAGGTGGTGGTCCGCGGGGTCTGGGACGGCGAGGCCGAGAGCCGGCTGATCGCCGACGAGATCGAGCGGGCCCGCAAGGGGACCACCGAACGTGATCCCCGCCCCTACAAGCACATGGCCATCCTGGTGCGGGCCTCCTTCCAGATGCGCGCCTTCGAAGAACGCTTCGTGCTGCTGCAGATCCCCTACACGGTGGTCGGCGGCCCGCGCTTCTTCGAGCGGGCCGAGATCCGCGATGCGCACGCCTATCTGCGGCTGATCCAGTCCGAGGACGACGATCTGGCCTTCGAGCGGATCGTCAATGTCCCCAAGCGCGGCATTGGCGAGACCACCGTCCAGAAGCTGCTTCAGATCGCGCGGCTGAACGGCGTCTCGGCCGCCACGGCCGCGCGGCAGATCGTGCTGACCGACGAACTGGCCGCCCGGACCCGCACCTCGCTGGCCAACTTCCTGCGCGACCTGGACCGCTGGCGGGCGCAGGCCGAGGGCCAGCACCACAGCCGGCTGACCGAGATGGTGCTGGAGGAGAGCGGCTATACCGACGCCCTGCGCCTGGACAAGACGCCGACCGCGCAGACCCGCCTGGAGAACCTCAAGGAACTGGTCCAGTCCATGGGGAATTTCGAGACGCTGGGGGCCTATCTGGAGCACGTCTCCCTGGTCATGGATCTCGACCGCGGGGCCGGCGAGGACGCCGTCCAGATCATGACCCTGCACTCAGCCAAGGGGCTGGAATTTCCGCTGGTCTTCCTGCCCGGCTGGGAGGAAGGGGTCTTCCCCTCGCAGCGCTCCATGGACGAGAGCGGCGAGAAGGGCCTCGAGGAGGAGCGGCGGCTGGCCTATGTGGGCATTACCCGCGCCCGCGAGCAGGCCCACGTCTCCTTCGCGGCCAACCGCCAAGTCTATGGCCGCTGGACCAGCCAGCTGCCCTCGCGCTTTGTCGACGAACTGCCCATCGCCCATGTGGAGGCCGCCTCAGACACCGGCTATTACGGCGGCGGCCCAGGCATGCAGCAGCATGGCAGCCGATGGGACGAGAGCCCCAGCTTCGGCTCCGGCTATTCCTCGCCCGGCTGGCGCCGCGCCCAGGACCGCGGCTATCACGGCAGCCATCCGGGGCGACAACAGGTGATCGAGGGGGAAGGCCGGCTGGTGGCCGTCTCTGACCCGTCAGCCTCCAGCAGCGCGTTCGCCCGCGGCGATCGGGTGTTCCACCAGAAGTTCGGCTATGGCCAGGTGCGGAATATCGACGGCAACAAGCTGACCGTCGCCTTCGAAAAGGCCGGCGAAAAGAAGGTCATCGATTCCTTCGTGGAGAAGGCCGAGGCCTCCTAGAGCCTGATGCGATCAGGTTCTAATCCTAAGTCTTGAGCGCGTTTTGATCCGATAGCCGGTGTCCATCTATCGGAACGCGCTCTAGCGCCAGGGCTCGCCTTTTCGCTTGGCCAGGAAGTTCGCCAGCACCGAAACACCGCCGGCCAGCAGGGCCGCGGCGCCGCCGGTGACGGCCGCCGAGACAACCCCCTTGCGCGGCGTGTTGGCCTCGGTCTCGCCAGGGGCTTCCATGGCCACCTCCATCGGCGTCGGTTCAGGCGCCGCAGCGTCTGCGTCGCGGCGGAAGGCCACGGTCTGGGCGTTGCGATCGACGGTCTCGACCCGCCACCCCGCCCCCTTCCAGGCCTCGTGGTGAGGTTTTTCGCCGCCTGTCCACCAGGCGTTCTGGTCCCTGGCGCTCTTGGGCAACGGGAAGCCCAGCACCTCTTCGAGCTCGGCGAAGCTGGCGCTCCAGTCGTCGGCCTCATGCCGGGCCAGGCGGTCGGACAGGGGCTTGTACTTGCTCATCGGTCTCCTCCTTCGGCTTGAGCGTAACACGCAAATTCCAGGCCTGTTGCGACGAGATGAGCGGGTCCTCCGGCCGATGTCGATCCGCCGATGAAACCGACCAGGTGATTCGCGCGCTTATCGGCCCAGGAGGCGGATATGCAGGCGCTGTTTCACGGGATCACACTGGCCGCGGCCAGCGGGCTTCTTCTAGGGGCCGCGTTCAAGCCCGACCTGACCTATGGCGAGGCCATGCTGGGACCGCAGATTCTTTTGCCCGCCGCAGGCGACCGGCTGGCCCGCGACCAACCCCAAGTTCAGGCTGCGACGACGTCGGGCCACGCCCCCGACTATGTGATCGGCTACGATTGGGTTCGGCCAGACGACTCAGGCTTGATGGCGGCCGACTATGGGCCGGTCCCCCTCGCCGAGCCGGATTACGAGCCGGTGGTCTATGTCGAGCCGGTGCGGCGGCAGCCTCCCGTCCGCGTGGCCCGCGTGGCGCCTCCGCCGGTCGAGGTGACCATCTCCTATCCGTCCCTGGACGGCGACGTCGCCCCCCGCCGCGAGGCGCAAGCCCAAATGGCGGTCGCGCCCGCACGTTCAGCCCCCGCCAGCCCCACACAGGTCGCTTTCGCGCCGTACGAATAGGTCCTTGCCTCTCGCCTAATGCCTCTTGCGCATCTAGAGGAGGCGCATGACGCAAGACGCCTTCCAGATCATCGCCCGCGGCCCGCGCGCCATCGCCGAGACCGCCGCCGTCGCCATCGATGAGCATGCCCTGCTGGAGGGCGTCACCTATTCGATCCTCGAGGAGGACGAAGATCGGGAGATCTGGCGGATCGACGCCTTCCCCACCACCAACGAGGAAGCCGCCGCCCTGCGCGAGGTGCTGGGCGGCTATGAGGGCCTGACCACAAGCACCGAGGTGCTCGCCGACGCTGACTGGCTGGCCATGGCGCTGTCGGGCCTTCCGCCGGTGCGGGCCGGGCGCTTCTTCATCTACGGCGCCCATGACCGGGGCCTGGCGCCGGTCAATGCGGTGAACCTGCGGATCGAGGCCGGCGCCGCCTTCGGCACCGGCCACCATGGCACCACCGTCGGCTGCCTGCTGGCCTATGACGCGCTTCTCAAGCAGCGCCGTTTCGCCCGGGTGCTGGATGTGGGCGCGGGCACCGGCGTATTGGCCATCGCCGCAGCCAAGACCGGTTCGCCGGTGGCGGTCGGCACCGATATCGACCGGCCGTCGGTCCGCATCTCCCGTGAGAACGCTATCCTCAACCAGGCCAAGGCCCGCTTCGTCCATGCCTCGGGCCTGGGTCACCGGCTGGTGCGGGCCCAGGCCCCCTATGACCTGGTGTTCGCCAACATCCTGGCGGCGCCCCTGGTCATGCTGGCCCAGGACATCAAGGGCGCCCTGCGGCCCGGCGGGACGGCGATCCTGTCTGGCCTCCTCCGCTCCCAGGCCCGCCGCGTGCTGGCCGCCTATCGCAGCCGAGGCTTTGTGCTGGTCCGCCGCCTGAACCGCGACGCCTGGACCACCTTGGTCATCCGCCGCAGCTAAGCTCGCCGGAACCGACCGGCGGCGAACCACGTTCTCAAGCGCGACAGGAAGCGGCCAACCGCTCCGTCCGAGGAGAACGACATGACCTATGATCCGAACACCCCCCGTACCGATCCCCCGCCGGTGCAGCGTGAAGTCGTCCACAAGAGTGGCGGCTCGGCTGGCTGGTGGGTGGCCGGCATCGTCGCCATCGTCGCCCTGGTGGGCATGTTCTTCGTCTTCGGCAACAGCGGGACCGACGACGCCGATCTGGAAATGGCCCGGGACACCGGCCGCGCCGAAGCCATGATCGAAAACGCCGCCGACAGCGCTCAGCAGGCCGCCTCTGAAGCCGCCGAAAGCTCGCGCCAAGCCGCCGACAGCATCGCCCAGAGCACGGAAGCTGCGGCCGACAACGCCGCCGAGGCGACCCAGGATGCTGCGGCCAACACCTCCGAAGCCGCCGAGAACGCTGCCGATCGCAGCGGCATGTAAGACCGGCCGCCTTGGCTGAACGACCGAAGGGCGGCTCCGAAAGGGGTCGCCCTTTCTCGTGGACGGGCGGCCAGGCATCCGGCGCCCGCGCATCGCCGTAGACTCCTGAGAGCCCCAAGGGGCGCCGTTCGGAGTCGACGCCATGCCCCTCAGCCGCAGGAGCCTGATCATTGTTGGAGCCAGCGCCCTGGCCGCGCCCGGCGCCTTCGCCGCGGCGCCCGCCAATGGTCGTCTGGCCTTCGCCGTCTTCCGCGGCAAGGACAAGGTCGGCGAGCATGTCATGGGCTTCAGCCGCAGCGGGGCGGGCCTGACTGTGAGCACCGAGGTCGAGATGCGCGTGAAGCTCGGCCCGATCCCGGTCTTCCGCTATGCCCACACCGCCACTGAACGCTGGCGGGATGACCGCTTCGCCAGCCTGACCACCCGCACCGACACCAATGGCAAGGTCGAGCAGGTCACGGCGGCGGCCACCGCCTCGGGCGTCGCCATCGAAGGCCCCGCTGGGCGTCTCACCGCCCCGGCCTCGGCCGCCCCCCTCACCCACTGGAACTCCGCCGCCCTGCAGGGTCCGCTGTTCAATCCGCAACTGGGCAAGATCATGAAGGTCCGCGCCGCCCGCGCCGGCCGCGAGACCGTCCAACTGGCCGACGGCCGGTCGATACCGGCCACACGCTGGACGCTCCGCGGCGAGGCCGAGATCGACAACTGGTACGACGCCGCCGGCGCCTGGGCGGGCCTGCGCGGCAAGCTCGAAGACGGGTCGACCATGATCTACCGCCGGATCTGAGGCTTCACGGGTGTTTGAACCCTGAACCCTGGAACGCCGTTATTCTCTCACCGCACCCCACCGGAGAATCCCATGCGCAAGACTCTGATGATCGCCGCGTTCGCCCTTGGCCTGACCGCCGCACCGGGCGCCAGCCTCGCCCACCACGGCTGGAGTTCCTATGACGCCACCGAACTGGTCCGCGTGACGGCCCCCCTCTCAGATGTCTCCTGGGGCAATCCCCATGGCGCGGCCAAGGTCGTCCACGAGGGCAAGACCTGGGATGTGATCCTGGCGCCTGTGTCGCGGATGGAGGCCCGGGGCCTCACCCAAGAGATGCTGGGGCCGGGCAAGACGGTCACCCTGGAAGGCTATGCCCGCCGGGACGGCACGGCCGAGCGCAGAACGGAAGAGCACACGTCTGAACTCCAGGCACGACGGACGCGCGGACGCCGTCTGCCGCCTGAAAAAAAAACAAACATAACACGTGCGCAGGCGAGTGCGGTCGC
>CALEOQ010000350.1 GCA_937910255.1 uncultured Caulobacteraceae bacterium
GGGGGGGGCGGCGGGGCGGGGGCGACCCCCGGCTGGCACGCCGTAGGGGCCGCCGGCGGGGGCCGCCAGGCCCGCGGGGGCGCGCGGGCCGGCCGCGCGGCCAGCGGGCGCGGCGCGGAGGGGGCCAGTTGCTCCACCTCCCGCCGATAGACCGCCGCCAGCAAAGCGTCGCGGCTGGGGAAGTGGCGATAGAGGGTGCCGATGCCCACGCCGGCGCGCCGGGCGATATCCTCCAGGGGCGTCTCGGCGCCGCTGGCTGCGAAGGCGGCCTTGGCGGCCGCCAGCAGTTGTTCGCGGTTGCGCTGGCTGTCGGCGCGCAGCTTTCGCGGCTTTTCCGGCGGCTCGCTCAATGGGGTCCCCTTGAAAACGGAGGAAGCCTCCGCATATTACCGGAGGTCGCCTCCACTTAATATGGGTGGCGGCCCCTGAAACACGATCCCTTCCTAGCGGAGAATAAGTCCATGAGCGGACAATTTGGAGCTGCCTCCACCACCGACGAGGTCCTGGCCGGCCTCGACCTGTCGGGCCAGCGGGTGCTGGTCACCGGCGTTTCGGCAGGCCTTGGGGTGGAGACCGCCCGAGCCCTGGCGGCCCGCGGGGCGCATGTGGTCGGCGCCGCCCGCGACCTGGCCAAGGCCGAGGGCGCCACTGAGGAGGTCCGCGCCCAGGCGGCGAACGGCGGCCGGCTGGAGCTGGTCGAGCTCGACCTCGCCAGCCTGGCCAGCGTCCGGGCCTGCGCCGAGGCCCTGGTGGCCAAGGGCGAGGCCTTCGACGTGATCATCGCCAACGCCGGCGTCATGGCCGCCCCCTTCGGCCGCACCGCCGATGGGTTCGAGACCCAGTTCGGGACCAATCACCTGGGGCATTTCGTGCTGATCAACCGCCTGGCGCCCCTGCTGAAGGCGGGCGCGCGGGTGGTGGTGCTCTCCTCGGCCGGGCACCGCTATTCAAACGTCGACCTGGACGATCCCAACTTCGAGACGACGGAATACACGCCCTTCGGCGCCTATGGCCGCTCAAAGACCGCCAACGCCCTGTTCGCCGTCGGATTTGACCAGCGCCACCGGAGCCGCGGCGTACGCGCCACGGCCGTCCACCCGGGCGGCATCCGCACCGAGCTGGGCCGCCACATGACCCAGGAAACCATGGACGCCCTGGTCGAGGAGCTGAACCGCAACGCCCCGGCCGGCGAGGTGGGATTCGAGTGGAAGACGATCCCGCAGGGCGCGGCGACGACGGTCTGGGCCGGCTTCGTCGCCCCGGCCGACTCGGTCGGCGGGCGCTATTGCGAGGACTGCCATGTGGCGCAGGTAAAGGACGGCGACTTGACCGTCCGCGACGGGGTGCGCCCCTACGCGGTCGATCCCGCCCACGCCGCGGCCCTCTGGGCCAAGAGCGAAGAGATGGTCGGCGAGACCTTCTGAAGCCTGACGGGCGGCGGCCCCTGCGGGGGCGCCGCCGCCCATTCAGATATAGGCGATGGGGATGAAGATGGCGATCATGACCAGGCTGGCCATGATCAGGCCCCGGATCGCCAGATAGGCCGCCACGCCCCAGCCGATCGCCAGCTTCCGGCGATACCAGGTCATCTGGACGGCGATGAACCAGACAAGGCCCAGGACCATCGCCGCCAGGGCCGCCGGATGGGGGCCCTGCGGCTGCTGGAGGAAGATGCCGGCGAGGGAAAGCACCCCCGCAAAGGGCGTGGTGAGGTAGCACTGGGCGTAGAAGGGCGCGCGCACGCTCTCCCGGCTCAGGCGCTCCCCCCGCCGCCGAATGAGGCTGACCGCGGCGGTCAGGGGAATGAGGCTGAAGATCAGGGACCGGAAGAGCACCAGGTTTTGAGGCGAGGCGGCGATGGCGTGCAGCAGGGCGCCGTTCCCCGCCGGCGGCGGCTGATGAAGGGCGACCCCCACCATGTTGGCCAGCACCAGGGTGGCCAGCAGCACCAGGGGCGGGCTGATGGCGTCGTCATAGCGCGCCTCCCCTTCCTGGCTCTGCTCGGCGTCGGAATAGTCCATGGTCCGCAAGGGGTGGCGCACGATCCGCCACAGGGTGAGCGGATAGAAGATCAGCCAGCTGATCGCCTCGAAGACAAAGTCCTCGAAGCTGCGCAGGATCTTGAGGAAATCCACCTCGTGCGCCCCCGCAGGCCGCGGCTCAGTTCCGCGCCACGGTCAGACGATAGGGCGCGGTCTCGCCGCGCCGCGCCGTCGCCCGCGGCTGGAAGGGCGTCAGCACATAGGTCATGTCGCGCGGGGCGGTGAGGCTGGCGGCCTCGCCCTCGACTTCACCGCGGAACAGGGCCGCGCCGCTGTGGTCGGCCGCATCGCTGATGTTGAAATAGATATTGGGGTTGGAGGACTCCAGCGTGGCCGTCAGGGTCTGACCCGCCGCCACCGGCACGGCGTAGATGGGCGCCACATATCCGTCAGCCACCCCCTCCACGGTCACCTCGCCCACCGGGTCGAAGGTCAGGCTCTCGAGCCGGTCGCCCTCGTCGGTGACGAACTGCTCGGCGTTCGCCAGATCAGCCGCCGGTAGGGTCGGGACGGCGGGCGTCGTCTCCGGCGCGGCGGCGGGCGCAGCCGGCGCCTCGGCCGAGGGCTCGGCCCGATCACGCTCCCGGTCCGAACAGGCGGAGAGCAGAACCAAGGCGGCGGCGCCCGCCATCAGCGGTCGGCGGCGTGCGCAGGCGGTCATATCGATCTCCGGCTTTCGACGGTTGAACGGCGCCAAAGTCCGAAGGCGCCGAGACGCCAA
This sequence comes from uncultured Caulobacteraceae bacterium, assembly GCA_937910255.1. Classification (GTDB taxonomy): domain Bacteria; phylum Pseudomonadota; class Alphaproteobacteria; order Caulobacterales; family Caulobacteraceae; genus Phenylobacterium. Next base: position 2,764 of record CALEOQ010000350.1, read on the forward strand.
CATATGACGCGCCGATCGGGTTGAGCACCGCAAATGTGGCGAGCCCGCCTCAGCGGGGCCAGGTCTCCGGGTCCATGGCCAGGACCTCGCCGGCGAAGTGCAGACCGCCACAGATCAGCACGTGGGGCGCGGGACCTTCGATCGAAAGCGCCGCGGCCAGGGCGGCGGTGAGGTCAGGGGCGGTCTGCGCCGCCAGGCCCGCCGCCCTGGCGGCCGCAGCGATCTCCTCGGCCGGGGCGGCGTTGGGGGAGTCGAAGCTGGTGGCGACGACGCGGGGGGCGAGATCGACGAAGGGGGCGAAGAAGCCCTGGGCGTCCTTGCGGGCGAACATGGCGCTGACCAGCACCACCGGCCGCGGGTCCCGCGCCGTCAGCCGCGCCACCGCCTGGGCCAGCGCCGCCCCGGCATGGGGATTATGCCCCCCGTCGAGCCAGAGATCCGCGCCGCGGTCCTGGGCCATCCTGCCCAGCGTCCCCTCCCGCACCCGCTGGAATCGGGCGGGCCAGACCGTGGCGGCCAGCCCCCGGGCCATGGCGTCTTCTTCGATGCGGGGATCATCCAGGGCCAGCAGGGCCGCGACCGCCAGGCCCGCATTGTCGAACTGGTGAGGGCCAAACAGGGCCGGCGGTGGCAGGTCCAGCAGCCGCTCGCCCGTCTGCACCAGCAGGCGGCCGCCGGCCTCCCAGGCGTCGAAGTCCCGGCCCATCAGGGTGAGCGGGGCGGCGAGCTGGGCCGCCTCGGCCTCGATGGCGGCCAGGGCCTCGTCCATCTGGCGGGCGACCACCACCGGGCGGCCGGCCTTGATGACGCCGGCCTTCTCCCAGGCGATCTTGGACAGCTCCGGGCCCAGCATCTCCAGGTGGTCGTAATCCACCGGGGTGATCACGCTCACCGCCGGGGCCTCGAAAATGTTGGTGGCGTCGAAGCGACCGCCCAGGCCGACCTCGATCAGGCAGAGATCGGCCGGCGTCTGGGCGAAGGCCTGAAGGGCCAGCACCGTCGTGATCTCGAAGAAGCTGATCGGCTCGCCGCCATTGGCCGCCTCGACCTCGGCGATCAGGGCTTCCAGCCGATCATCGGTGATCAGCTCGCCGGCCACCCGGATGCGCTCGGCGAAGCGGACCAGGTGCGGCGAGGTCAGGACGTGGACCGCGAGGCCCGCGGCCTCGGCCATGGCCCGCATATAGGCCACGGTGGAGCCCTTGCCGTTTGTGCCGGCCACATGGATCACCGGCGGCAGCCGCCGCTCTGGGTGGTCGAGGGCGGCCAGCAGGCGCTCGACCCGGCCGGTGGTCAGGTCGATCAGGCTGGGGTGATGGGCGCGCAGGCGGGCGATCACCGCGTCTGAGGCCCGGATCGGATCATACATGGGCAAGCGCTCGCGCAGCGGGGCCTTGGGGGACGGCTTTTTGCGGGGTCAGGCGGCTGTTGAGCGGGCGCGTCCCATCATCAGGGTGGTGAGGATCGAGCCCAGCATGGCCGGCAGGTCCGGGCGGCTGACCACCCGATCGACCATGCCGCGCTCGGCCAGGAATTCCGAGCGCTGGAAGCCCGGGGGCAGGATTTCGCGGATGGTCTGCTCGATCACGCGGCGCCCGGAAAAGGCGATCATCGCATTGGGCTCGGCCAGGTGCACATCGCCCAGCATGGCGTAGGAGGCGGTGACGCCGCCGGAGGTGGGGTCGGTCAGCACGACGATATAGGGCAGACCCGCGGCGCGCAGCTCGTTCACCGCCAGCGTCGTGCGGGCCATCTGCATCAGGGACAGCGTCCCCTCCTGCATCCGCGCCCCGCCCGAGGCGGTGAAGATCACGAACGGGCACTGGCGGGCGATGGCCTCATGGGCGGCCTTGATGAAGGTCTCGCCGGCCGCCATGCCCAGGGACCCGCCCATGAAGGCGAAGTCCTGCACGACGACCACGGTCTCCAGACCGCCGATCTTGCCGACGCCGATGGCCATAGCGTCCTGTTCGCCGGTGGCCTTGCGGGCCGCCTTCAGGCGCTCGCCATAGGGCCGGTCGTCGGGGAATTTCAGCGGGTCTTCGACCACCTGCGGCGTGGAGATCTTTTCGAACGCGCCGTCATCGAAGGTGATGGTCAGGCGATCCTTGGCGCCGATGCGCATGTGGTGGCCTGAAGGCGTCACCCACAGGGCGGCCTCCAGGTCGGGGCGATAGATCATCTCGCCGCTGTCGGGGCATTTGACCCACAGGTTCTCCGGCGTCTCGCGCTTGACGAAGGCGTTGCGGATGCCCGGCGCGATCCGCGACAGCCAGCCGCCCTGGGTCCCTTGGGGACGGGCCGGCGGGCGGGCGGGTTTTTCGTTTTTCGGGTCTGCCATGTGTTCGATCTAGGCCGGGAGGGAGGTTCGGGCCCGGCGCACAGCCTCGGCCAGGGCGCGGACTTTGGAAAGAACACGCCCGGTCACGTCTTCGTTCATGGCCAGGGCCTCGGCTACCTCGTCCACCAGGGCCGAACCAACCACCGCGGCGTCGGCCACCTGGGCGATGGCGCCGGCCCGCTCGGGCGTGCGGATGCCGAACCCCACCGCCACCGGCAGGCCCGATGCGGCGCGGATACGGGCCACGGCCGGACGCACGGCCTCGGCGTCGGCCTCCTTGGCGCCGGTCACCCCGGTCACCGAGACGTAATAGACGAAGCCCGAGGTCCGCCGCAGCACCACCGGCAGGCGCTTGTCGTCGGTGGTGGGCGTAGCCAGGCGGATCAGCGAGATGTCGGCGGCGTCCAGGGCGTCGGCCAGGGGATCGGCCTCCTCCGGCGGGCAGTCGACGATGATCAGGCCGTCGATCCCGGCCTGGGCCGCGGCCTGGGCGAAGGCCTCGAAGCCCCACGTCACCAGCGGGTTTAGATAGCCCATCATGATCAGCGGCGTGGCATCGTCGCCCTGCCGGAACTCGGCGGCCAGGTCGAGCACGCCCTTCAGGGTCATGCCGTCCTTCAGGGCGCGCTGGGCGGCCTTCTGGATCGGCGGGCCCTCGGCCATCGGATCGGAGAAGGGGAAGCCCAGCTCGATCAGATCGGCGCCAGCGGCCGGTAGGCCCTTGAGAATCTCCAGCGACGTGGCGCGATCAGGATCGCCGGCCATCACATAGGCGACAAAGGCGGCCCGGTCCTGCGCCTTCAGGGCGGCGAAGCGGGCCTCGATGCGGGATTTCGTCAAATCGTGCGTCCCAGGTGGTCGGCCACGGTGGCCACGTCCTTGTCGCCCCGGCCCGACAGGTTCATCACCACGACCCCGCCCTTGCCGACCTCGCGGGCGATGTCGGGCAGGCGGGCGATGGCGTGCGAGGATTCCAGGGCCGGGATGATGCCCTCAAGCTCCGCGCAGAGCTTGAAGGCGTCCAGGGCCTCGATGTCGGTGGCGGTCAGATACTGCGCCCGGCCCACATCGTGCAGCCAGGAGTGCTCAGGCCCGATGCCGGGATAGTCGAGGCCGGCCGAGATGGAGTGGGCCTCGGTGATCTGGCCCTCGGCGTCCTGCAGCAGATAGGTCTTGTTGCCGTGAAGCACGCCCGGGCGGCCGCCATTGATGGCCGCCGCATGGCGATCGGTGCCCATGCCGTCACCGGCCGCCTCGACCCCGATGATCCGCACCGACTCGTCGTTGAGGAAGGGGTGGAAGGTGCCGATGGCGTTGGAGCCGCCGCCGACGCAGGCGACCACGGCGTCGGGCAGGCGGCCTTCGGCCTCCAGGATCTGGTCGCGGATCTCGCGGCCCATGATCGCCTGGAAGTCGCGGACCATCATCGGATAGGGGTGCGGACCGGCCGCCGAGCCGATCAGGTAATAGGTGTCCTCCACGTTCGTGACCCAGTCGCGCAGGGCCTCGTTCATGGCGTCCTTCAGCGTCGAGGCGCCGCTGGTCACCGGCGTGACCTCGGCGCCCAGCAGGTTCATGCGGAACACATTGGGCTTCTGCCGCTCCACATCGACGGCGCCCATATAGACCACACACGGCAGGCCGAAGCGGGCGCAGACCGTGGCCGTGGCGACCCCGTGCTGGCCAGCGCCGGTCTCGGCGATGATGCGGGTCTTGCCCATTTTCCGGGCCAGCAGGATCTGGCCGATGCAGTTGTTGATCTTGTGCGCGCCGGTGTGGTTCAGGTCCTCGCGCTTGAAATAGATCTTCGCCCCGCCGAAATGCTCGGTCAGGCGCTCGGCGAAATAGAGCGGCGAGGGCCGGCCCACATAGTGGGTGAGCAGACCCGACAGCTCGGCCTGGAAGGCGGCGTCCTCGCGGGTCGCCAGATAGGCGGCCTCCAGGTCCAGGACCAGCGGCATCAGCGTCTCAGCCACATAGCGGCCGCCGAACTGGCCAAACCGGCCTTGAGCGTCCGGATAGGCGGCGAAGTCGTTGGGCGTGGCGGGCGGGGTGGGGGCGTTCACAGGTCGGCGCGTCCTTGCAAAATGCTCGTCATGCGCGGCGCACGGCGTCCAGGAACGCCGTGATCAAGGCCGGGTCCTTTAGTCCGGGACCGCGTTCCACGCCAGAGGAAACGTCCGCCGCGGGGGCGCCGGACAGGGCGATGGCCTCGGCCACATTCCACGGATCGAGACCGCCGGCCAGGAACCAGGGCCGGACGAAACGGCGGCCGATCATCAGGCTCCAGTCGAAGCGCGCGCCGGTCCCGCCGGGGATCACGGCGTCCTCCGGCGGCTTGGCGTCGAACATCAGGTGGTCGGCCGCGCCCTCATAGCGGGCGGCGGCGTCCAGGTCGGCGGAGGTGGAGATCGACATGGCCTTGATGGTCTTGGCCCCGGTTCGCACCCCCACGGCCCGCACCCGTTCGGCGGGCTCCTTGCCGTGCAGCTGGATGAGGTCGGGGTTGAGCGTCGTCTCGATCCGGTCGAGCAGGGCGTCGGAGGGATCGACGGTCACCGCCACGATCTGGGCCCGGCCCCGGGCCGGCTCGGCCAGGCGGGCGGCGTCCAGAAGGTCGATGTTGCGCGGGCTTCTGTCGAAGAAGACGAAGCCCAGATAGGCCGCCCCGCCGTCCAGGGCGGCGCTGACCGCCTGCGGCGTCGACAGGCCGCAGATCTTGGTGGCGATGCGGGGAGGGCTCATGGTCCCGTGGATTAGGGGATGGCGGGGCCTCAGGGCAAGCGCCTGGCGCCTCAGGCCGTGGGCGCCCCGTCATTCCGGACGTCCTTCTGAAGGCCATTCTGGGCCTTGAGCTGGTCGCGGATCTCCATCAGCAGCACCTCGGTGGCGGTCGGCTGCGGCTTGGCCTCGGGGGGCTGCTCGGCCTCCTTGCGGCGCATCGAGTTGACCAGCTTGACCAGCATGAAGACGGCCCAGGCGACGAGGACAAACTGGATCACCGTGTTGATGAAGGCGCCATACTGGATGGCCACCTGCTCCACCGCCTCGGTCGTCGGGTCCTCGGGCCGGAGCACCCATTTGAGCCGGGAGAAGTCGATGCCGCCGGTCACCAGGCCGATGGGCGGCATGATGACCTGATCCACCAGGCTTTTGACGATGGCGTTGAACGAGGCGCCGATGATCACGCCGACGGCGAGGTCGATGACGTTGCCGCGGGAAATGAACTCGCGAAATTCGGAGACGATACTCAAGCCGGGACTCCTCCGGGCGGGACTTCGGGAAATCGTGGGCGGAGGCGGAAAGCCGCAGGCTTAGTCGGCGTTCAGCCGCTCGCGCAGCTCCTTGCCGCTCTTGAAGAAGGGCACGTGCTTGGCGCGGACGTCCACCGGCTCGCCGGTGCGGGGATTGCGGCCCGACCGGGCGTCGCGGGCGCGCACCGAAAGGGCGCCAAACCCCCGCAGCTCGACACGGCCGCCCTCTTCCAGGGCGACAATCATCCGCTCCAGGATTACGCCCACGACGCGCTCGATATCGCGCTGCGTCAGATGGGGGTTTTCCTCGGCCAGGCGGGCGATCAGTTCAGATTTGATCATGGGTCTTTTTCGCTCTTTCGGCGGCCGCGACCATGGGCGAGTCCCTGGGGATGATCAAGGCTCGATCCGGTCAAGCTTCGCCGTAAGCCCCGGATCGCCCAGGAAATCGACCAAGAAAAAGGCCCTGCCCGGAATGCCGGACAGGGCCTCATTCAGCCTACGAGAGACGAAGGACGCTTAGTCCTTGCCGCCCTTTTCGCGCAGGGCCGCACCCAGGATGTCGCCCAGGGAGGCGCCGGAGTCCGACGAGCCGAACTGCTCGATGGCTTCCTTTTCCTCGGCCATTTCCAGGGCCTTGATCGACAGGGACAGGCGACGGGCCGCCTTGTCGACATTGGCCACCTGGGCGTCGACGCGGTCGCCCACGGCGAAGCGCTCGGGGCGCTGGTCGGCGCGGTCGCGGGACAGGTCCGACTTGCGGATGAAGGCCGTCATCGGGGCTTCTTCATCGCCCAGACGCACTTCGATGCCGCCGGTGGTGACCTCGGTGACCGTAACGGTCACGGTCTGGCCCTTGCGGTAGGAATCGCCAGCCATCGGGTCGCCGGCCAGTTGCTTGATGCCGAGCGAGATACGCTCCTTCTCGACGTCGACGTCCAGGACCTGCGCCTTGACCATCTCGCCCTTCTGGTAGCGCGTGATGACTTCCTCGCCGGGCGCGGTCCAGTCCAGGTCGGACAGGTGGACCATGCCGTCGATGTCGTTCTCCAGGCCGATGAACAGACCAAACTCGGTGGCGTTCTTGACCTCGCCCTCGACGGTCGAACCGACCGGGTGGGTTTCGAGGAAGGCGTCCCAGGGATTGGCCATGGCCTGCTTCAGGCCCAGCGACACGCGACGCTTGGACGGATCGACGTCCAGGACGACGACTTCGACTTCCTGGCTGGTGGAGACGATCTTGCCCGGATGGACGTTCTTCTTGGTCCAGGACATTTCCGACACGTGGACCAGGCCCTCGACCCCGGCTTCCAGCTCCACGAAGGCGCCGTAGTCGGTGATGTTGGTGATCCGGCCGGTGAACTTCGCGCCCACCGGATACTTGGCTTCCACGCCGTCCCACGGGTCGGACTGGAGCTGCTTCATGCCGAGCGAGATACGCTGGGTGTCGGGGTTGATCTTGACGATCTGCACCTTGACCGTGTCGCCCACCGCCAGCACCTGGCTCGGATGGTTGACGCGCTTCCAGCTCATGTCGGTGACATGCAGCAGGCCGTCGATGCCGCCCAGGTCCACGAACGCGCCGTAGTCGGTGATGTTCTTGACCACGCCTTCGCGGACTTCGCCTTCCTGCAGCTGGGCCACCAGCTCGGTGCGCTGTTCGGCGCGGGCTTCTACCAGGATGGCGCGACGCGACACGACGATATTGCCGCGGGGACGGTCCATCT
>CALEOQ010000351.1 GCA_937910255.1 uncultured Caulobacteraceae bacterium
GTGGGACAGTGATACGCCAAGTACGCGAACTGTGTGTATACTTCTACCTCTTAATATTTAATTGCTTTTTATTATTAATATGTCTTGTTTTTGTTGTTGTTTTTTTTTTAATGATACGGCGACCACCGAGATCTACACTCTTTCCCTACACGACGCTCTTCCGATCTATAAGCCACTGCTCGCTTCACGAGTGGGAAGGTAGGAAAGATGAGAATCCCCAAGCCGGAAAACCTCCTCTGTCTTTCAGTGTGACCCACGCGAATCGGGTACTGTCGCTGATTGTCCTGTGGATTTACATTGGGCAAAACGACACCAGAAACGCGCGGACTTAAAAAGGAGGCCGCGTATGCCGTTCACATCTTTTATCGTTTTCGCTTTACTTACAAATCCCTTTGCTGATACTGTCGTTTCGTACGATGCAGGATCTGGCGGGGCCGATGGGTACACCGATCCAACAGCAGCTCTTGGCGAACCAACTCGCTTCACTGGCGAGGGTGTTTGGCCAAGTGTTGTCAGTCAATTCAATCCACCATTCATGCCAAGTGAACTTGTGTCGATTGGCATAGGCGGAGAACTTGTTCTGTCATTTGACGAACCTGTTGTTGATGATCCAGCCAATCCATTTGGTATTGATCTCATTGTTTTTGGCAACACTGGTTTTATTGATGGGTCGTGGCCAAGTGGCAGTGTTGATGGTATGTTCAGTCACGATGGTGGACAAATAGAAGTTTCAACAGATGGTCAAACATGGGTGTTGCTTGATGGCATTGCTGCTGACAACATCTGGCCCACTTGTGGCTATGTTGATAGTGGCATCTATGATGGAACACCCGGAAATGAAGTAACAGACTTTACATTGCCAATCGATCCTCGGCTGACAATCGATCACGTCACAGGTATCGCCGTTGAAGATTTACAATCTTATTACGGGAACTCAGGTGGAGGCGTAGGTATTGATCTTTCCGTCACTGGGTTGTCTTCCATCTCCTATATACGAATTACAGTAGACGATAACTCCAAATTATCTCCTGAAATCGACGGTGTTGCAGATGTCTCGCCGCAGATGCCCGGTGATGTTGATATGAACGGCGTCGTTGACGTGACTGATCTCCTAGCACTGATTGCTAACTTTGGCGAAATGCCCATTGGCGGACCACTGGCAGACTTCAATGGTGACTTTATCATTGACGTGAGCGATTTACTCACTGTTATTGGTAATTGGTCATGAACAAAACGCGTGCATTTACATTGATTGAACTGCTCGTCGTGATCGCCATCACTGGGCTCCTTCTTTCTTTGCTAATCCCAGCACTTGGAACGTCTGTGCAATTAGCACACACAACGCGTTGCCAGTCAAACCAACGATCGCTTGTCACTGCTGCGATGGGATACCGAAATGATCATGGCATTCATCCACCTGCAATTTATTACGAACAGGTTGATGGTACTTGGAACATCATTACGTGGGAGGATGTTGTTTGGGAATACTGCACAACAACCGAATCCGCGATGGCTTGCCCCGAACATGTCCATGTTCGGAGCGGGTCTGGCAGCGGGTATAACTACAACACTGACTTTATTGGCGCTGAGGCTGGCATGTTGCAAGGCTTAGAAGATGCGCCACCGGGAATCGCGCCCTCAGCTTGTAAACATCCATCGCACACAGCGATGTTTGGCGATGGTGGCGAAATTGCAGGTGACATGGGTGGATATACAACAAACCGCTTCATGCGATCGCCAAAAGAAAATGACGGTGGAATGTCCTTCTCCACATGCTTGCGGTACTCATCCAGCGTGGTCGCGCCGACACAGTGCAACTCGCCGCGGGCCAGGGCAGGTTTCAGCAGGTTGGAGGCGTCCATGGCCCCTTCGGATTTGCCCGCGCCCACCAGGGTGTGCATCTCGTCGATGAACAGGATGATCGAGCCTTCGGCGGCGGTGACCTCGTTGAGCACGGCCTTCAGCCGTTCCTCGAACTCGCCGCGATACTTCGCCCCGGCGATCAGCGAGCCCATGTCCAGGGACAGGAGCTTCTTGTCCTTCAGGCTTTCGGGCACGTCGCCATTGACGATACGCAGGGCCAGGCCCTCGACGATGGCGGTCTTACCGACGCCGGGTTCGCCGATCAGCACGGGATTGTTCTTGGTGCGCCGCGACAGCACCTGGATGGTCCGGCGGATTTCCTCGTCGCGGCCGATGACGGGGTCGAGCTTCTGGTCCCGGGCGGCCTGGGTCAGGTCGCGGGCGTAGCGCTTCAGGGCGTCATAGCCCTCCTCGGCCGAGGCGGAATCGGCGGTGCGGCCCTTGCGTACATCGCTGGCTGCGCTTTCCAGGGCGCTGGCCTTCACCCCAGCGCTCTTCAGGGCCTCGGCCGCCTCGCCGCCTTCGGCCGCAATGGCCAGCAGCAGGCGCTCGGTGGTGACGAAGGCGTCACCGGCGGTCTTGGCGTCGGCCTCGGCCTTGGCGAAGACCCGGGCGGTCTCCGGGGCCATATAGAGCTGGCCCGAACCCCCCTCGACCTTGGCGCGCTTGGCGAGCGCGGCCTCGACAGCGGCGTCGGCCTCGTCTGGCCGGCCGCCGGCGCTCTGGATCAGGGCGCGGGACAGCCCGTCCTTCTCCTCAAGCAAAACCTTGAGCAGGTGGATGGGGGCAAGTTGCTGGTGTCGGCGGGCGAGCGCGAGGCTCTGGGCCGACTGGATCGCCTGTTTGGCGCGGTCGGAATAGACGTCGATGTTCATGGCATCCCCTCGTTAGGCGGATTGACGCGCCTCGCCTTGAGACAGCGCAAGGTGCGTCGAGGCTGGATGTAGGTGTGGCCATTCCGCCACACAAGTCGGATTGCCCCGGTTTGTGGGGAAACCAAAGCCCGGGCCGCCCCTTTCCCCCGCATCAGTCGGCCTCACGGCCGGCCCCGTCGTGTTTGGGAGTTCTACCTATGAAAAAGGCTTGGATACTGGCGCTTGTCGGCGCAACCAGCCTCGCCGGTCCGGCTGCGGCCGGCGGCTTCTATCTGCAGGAACAGTCGGTGCGCGGCGCTGGCCGGGCCTATACCGGCGAAGTGGCCGACACCGGGGTCTCGTCCCTGTGGTGGAATCCGGCCGCCATCGCCCGCTCCCCGCGGGAGGTCTATGTCGGCGCCCACGCGATCTTCGTGGATGCGACGGTGAACGACACCGGCTCGACCATCACCTATCCCGGCGGCGTCACCGTCCCGGTAGGCGGCGAGCCGCGGGCCTTCAACCCGATCCAGAACGGCGTCGCGCCGAACTTCGCCATCGCCACGCCGGTGGGCGATCGCTTCGCCCTCGGCCTGTCAGTGGCCGCCCCGTATAACTTCACTACCGAATATCGCGACAACGCCTGGGCCCGCTATGACGGCCTGGAGTCAGGCCTGACCACGGCCGACGTCCAGCTGACCGGCGCCATGCAGCTTACCGACTGGCTCGACCTGGGCGCCGGCGTCAGCGGCCAGTACACCGCGGCCACGCTTTCCACCGCCTATCCGAACCTGGCGCCCGGCGCCCCCGACGGCGTCTCGCAGCTGAAGGGCAATGGCTGGGATTTCGGCTGGACCGTGGGCGCCCAGGCGCACTTCGACGCGCTGACCTTCGGCGCCAGCTATCGCTCGGCCGTCGAGCATGACCTGGACGGCGACGTCCGGGTGGTCGGCCTGGCCGGTCCGCTGGCCCCGTTCAACACCGACATCGGCGGTTCGGCCAACTTCTCGACCCCGTGGATCGCCACCTTCGGCGCCCGTTGGCAGGCCACCGAGCGCCTGGCCCTGAACGCCCAGGTCAACCGCATCGGCTGGAGCGAGTTCGACGACATCAGCGTCACCTCGCCGGCGGTCAACGAGACCCTGCCGCAACGCTATAACGACGTCACCACCGGCGGCGTGGGCGTGGACTACATGGTCAATCAGCGCCTGACCCTGCGGGCCGGCGCCCAATACGACCCGACCCCGACGCCGGATGAACTGCGCACCGCGCGGGTGCCGGATGGTGATCGCTGGCTCTATGGCGTCGGCGCCAGCGCTGCGCTGAGCGATTCTCTCACCATGGACGCGGCGCTCTCCTACATCACCTTCGACGAGAGCCAAGTGAACCACGACACCACCTTCTACGAAGGCACGCCCGCCCAGACCGTCACCCGCCTGCGCGGCGACGTGAACGGCGAAGGCGCGATCCTGTCGCTGGGTCTGCGCAAGACCTTCTAGAGCCTCAAGACCTGAGCGCGTTTGTTCCGATAACCGGTTCCCACTTATCGGAACGCGCTCTACCTGCCCGCCGGCCGCTCAGTTGACCTCGGTCTTCTTGGGCGGCTCCGGCGGCAGGGGGGCGACGGGCACGCCGTCCTCGACCAGGGCCTTCACCTCGGCCGGGGTGGCCTGGCCAAAGATGCCGCGGTCTTCAGACCTGCCCTCATGGATGGCCCTGGCCTCCTTGGCGAAGGCGTCGCCCACGTCGTCGAAATGCTCCTCCACGTGGCGGCGCACCTTGCCCAGCGCCTCCATCATCACCGCGCGGGCCTTGGGCGGCAGGTCGGGGGTGTTGCGCTTGGTCCCCGCCACGGCCGGCGCCATGATCTGCTTGCGCACCTCCTGCACGCCACAGACCGGGCATTCCAGCAGCCCGCGGGCCTTCTGGTCATCGAAATCGGTTGAGGCCGAAAACCAGCCTTCGAACTCGTGGCCGTGCGCGCAGGCCAGGGCGTAGCGGATCATGGCCGCGCCTCGGGTCCGGAAAACGGCCGCGCATTGGCCAGGGCCGGGATCGCGACTCTCGCCTTGGCCACCTGGTCCAGGTCGAGGTCGGCCAACAGCACCCCCGGCTCATCGTGGTCGAGCTTGGCGATCACCTCGCCCCAGGGGGCGACCACGAGGCTGTGGCCATAGGTGCCGCGGCCATCTTCGTGAAATCCCCCCTGCGCCGGGGCGATGACGAAGCTGCCGGTCTCGATGGCCCGGGCGCGCAGCAAGACCTCCCAGTGCGCCACGCCCGTCGAACGGGTGAAGGCGGCCGGCGTGGTCAGGACCTCGGCGCCGGCCAGGGCGAGCGCCCGGTGCAGGGCCGGGAAGCGCAGGTCGTAACAGATGGTCAGGCCCAGGACCGCACCCTCCGCCGGGACGGTGACCGCGCGGTCGCCGGGCGCATAGGTGGCCGACTCCCGGGCGCTTTCGCCATTGGGCAGGTCCACGTCGAACATGTGCAGCTTGTCGTAGGTCGCGACGATCTCACCCTGCGGATCGATGAGGGCGCTGCGGTTGGCGCAGAGGCCGTCCTCGCGCTTCACCAGGGCCGAGCCGATCAGGATGCTGACGCCGGACTCCCGCGCAGCCTCCCGCAGGGCGACCACGACCGGATCCTCCTCCAGCACATGTAGCTGCGGCAGCAGGGCCTCACGGTCCTTCTGCAGGATGTTGGTCCCCTCCGGCGTGGCGATCAGCCGGGCGCCGCCGTCCGCCGCCTGGCGCACCAGGGGCAGGACGTGGTCAAGCGCCGCGGCCTGGCTGGCCGGGGTGCGGGTCTGGACGAGGCCGACGCGGAGCATCATGCGGGCCGACTCAGGCGCCCTGCAGCAGGGGATCGAGCTGGCCGGAGCGCTCCAGGTCCATCATGTCGTCGCAGCCGCCGATGTGGCGATCGCCGATGAAGATCTGCGGGAAGGTGGTTCCGCCGCCGGAGCGCTGGACCATTTCCTGGCGCTTCTCGGGATCGAAGGCGGCCTCGATCTCCGTGAATTCCACGCCCTTCTTCTCCAGCAGGGTCATGGCGCGCACGCAGTAGGGGCAGTAGGGCTTGGTATAGAGGGTGACGTTTGGCATGGCGGGGATAAGGGGCTTCCCTGATCAAATGTCCAGACCTGCGCCGTGGCGGCAGGTCATGAGGAGGTGGTGGCGGCCTTGACGCGCGCCACCACGGCGAGATCGACGCGGGCCGCTCCGGCTGCGAGCAGGGCTCGCGCGCAGCCTTCGGCGGTGGCGCCCGTGGTCAGAACGTCGTCGACGAGCAGGATGTTGCGTCCGGCCACCTGATGGGCCCGTCCCGGCGGCACGACGAAGGCGCCGGCGACATTGCGCTTGCGGCCCGATCCGGACTTGCCGCCCTGGCTCTCCGTCGCTATTCGGCGCACCAGAACATCGGGCAGATAGGGCCGACCCCGCAGTCGGGCGAGGCCGCGGGCGATCTCGGCGGCCTGATTGAACCGGCGGGAAAACAGCCGGCTAGGATGCAGCGGCACGGGCGTGATGGCGCCGGCCTCCTCCACCAGCCCATCGGCGGCCCGCGACAGCCAGCGGGCGAACAGCGGCGCCAGGTCCTGTCGGTCGGCGTGCTTCAGCTGCAGGATCGGATCGCGGGAGGTCTCGTCATAGACGCACGCCGCCCGCGCCCTGGCGAAGGCCCGCGGCCGGGCCTCGCAGGCCGCGCAGCGCACGCCTGGCCCGAGGGAATATTCGAAGGCCGCGCCACAGCCGTCGCAGACCGGCCCATCCAGAAAGGTGATCTTCATCCAGGCCTCAGCCGAGAGCCCCGGCGACAGGGGCCGCGGGCCGACATCCAGGGCCTGGGGCGGAAACACCAGGTCGAGCAGGTCGCGTCCGGCCGATTTCAGCCGCGCCCCTGGTTTCCACGAGAGCCCCGAAAGGCCATCTTGCAGGCTCATGTCACCCACCCCGCCCCGACTGTTCGACCGCGGCCTGGTGCGCAAGCACCTGGACCGCGCCGCCCCGGCCTTTGAAGCCGCCGACTTCCTGCACCGCCGGGCCGCCGAAGACGCGGTGGAGCGGCTGGAGGCGATCATGCGCGACTTCCCCCTGGCCGTCGATCTCTCGGCGCGGAAGGGCGCGTTCGGCCAAGCCCTGGCCCGCAGCGACGCCCGCCCCCGCGTAGGGCTGGTGATCGAGGCCGACCTGTCGGGCGCCATGCTGAAGGGCCGGCCGGGGCCGCGCCTGGTGGCCGACGAGGAGCGCCTGCCCTTCGCGGCCGGCAGCCTGGATCTGGCCATCTCCACCTTCGGGCTCCACTGGACCAATGACGTGGTGGGCGCCCTGATCCAGATCCGGCGGGCCCTGCGCCCAGATGGCCTGTTCATCGGCGCCTTCCTGGGGGGATCGACCCTGTTCGAGCTGCGCCGCTCGCTGATCGACGCCGAGGCCGAGCTGACCGGCGGGGCCGGCAGCCGCGTCTCGCCCTTCGCCGACGCCTCGGACGCCGCAGGCCTGCTGCAGCGGGCCGGCTTCGCCCTGCCGGTGGCCGATGTGGACCGGGTGACCGTGCGCTACGCCCATCCCCTGAAGCTGCTGGCCGACCTGCGCCAGATGGGCGAGACCAATGCGCTGGCCGAACGCCATCCCCGGCGCCTGAGCCGCGCGGTGCTGGGACGGGCCTTCGAGCTCTATGTGGAACGGTTCGCCGAGGCCGACGGCCGGGTCCCGGCCACCTTCGAAATCCTCACCCTCACCGGCTGGGCGCCGCACGCCAGCCAGCAGCAGCCCCTGAAGCCCGGCTCGGCCAAGATGCGCCTGGCCGAGGCGCTCGGCGTCGAGGAGAACCCGCTGCCGCGGGAGGAGGACTAAACCAGGGCGTCGGAGACGGAGATCAGCAGCTGGTAAATCTGGGCGCGCAGGGCGCCGGCGGCGGTGATGATGACGAGACCGAGCAGCGCCGCCAGCAGGGCGTATTCGATCGCCGTGGCGCCTGAGGCGTTGCGGGCGAAGCCCTTCAGACCAGATCGCGCAGCCACGCCACCAGCGGCGCGTCGGCCGGCGGCATCGGATAGTCGCTGAGCTTGTTGGGCTTCACCCATGCGAGGGCCTTGTGCTCCTTGGCGGTGACGAACCCGCTCCAACGCCGGCACAGATAGAGTGGCATGAGCAGGTGAAAGGACTCGTAACCGTGGCTGGCGAACACGAAGGGCGCGAGGCAGGCGTTCGTCACCTGGATGCCCAGCTCCTCGTCCAGTTCGCGGATCAGGCAGGCCTCCGGCGTCTCGCCGGCCTCGACCTTGCCGCCGGGAAATTCCCACAGGCCGGCCAGTTGCTTGCCCTCGGGGCGCTGGCAGATCAGCACGCGGCCGTCGGTGTCGATCAGGGCCGCGGCGGCGACCAGCAGGAGGGGCTTTTCGGTCATGCCTCTCCTTTCCGCGCCTTGGCTGCAAATGCAACAGGATGGGACAATCTGAGGGCTGGCGGCGTCTGCCGACGACTTTGGGTTGACTTCGCACCTGCGAAAGACGATGTGTGCGTTGCGCCCTGATTGGCGCTATCGGTGCTCCAGCCCGCGTGAGGGCCTCCTGAATAGGGGGTTCGGCCTGTTGAGCGCCCTAAGAGATCGCATAGATCGCCCCGCCACGCGGGGGCTTTCCCCAAACTGACCCGCGTCCCGCGGCCCTTGCACAGCAAGCGGCCGCCTTCGGCGCACTCCGAAAGACTGTAAGTCACTTGACCCAATTTTCTGAACTCGGCCTGGCCAAGCCTTTGCTGAAGGCCCTGGCCGACCAAGGCTATGAGACCCCGACCCCGATCCAGGCCAAGGCCATTCCGGGCGTGCTCTCTGGCCGTGACATCCTGGGCATCGCCCAGACCGGCACCGGCAAGACCGCCGCCTTCGCCCTGCCCATCCTTCACCGCCTGGCGGCTGATCCCAAGCCCGCGCCCCGTCGCGGCTGCCGCGTGCTGGTCCTGTCGCCGACCCGCGAACTGGCCACCCAGATCGCCGAGAGCTTCCGCACCTATGGCCAGCACCTGGGCCTGACCGTCACCGTCATCTTTGGCGGCGTGAAATACGGCGGCCAGATGCGCGCCATGGCCGGCGGCGTCGATGTGCTTGTGGCCACGCCCGGCCGCCTGATCGACCATCTGGGCGAGAAGACCGTCACCCTGCAGGGCGTCGAGACCTTCGTCCTCGATGAAGCCGACCAGATGCTGGACATGGGCTTCATCGTGCCCATCCGCCGCATCGTGAAGCACATCCCCGCCCAGCGGCAGAACCTGTTCTTCTCCGCCACCATGCCGACCGAAATCGGCAAGCTGGCCGGCGAGCTGCTGAAGGACCCGCTCAAGGTCTCAGTGACCCCGCAGGCGACCACGGTCGAGCGCATCAGCCAGAAGGTGCTGTTCGTCGAACAGACCCGCAAGCGCGCCCTGCTGGCCGAGCTGTTCGCCGAGAAGGACTTCAAGCGCGTCATCGTCTTCACTCGCACCAAGCGCGGCGCCGACCGGGTCGCCAAGAGCCTGGAACAGGGCGGCGTGGAAGCCTCGGCCATCCACGGCGACAAGAGCCAGGGCCAGCGCGAGCGGGCGCTGGCCGACTTCAAGGCCGGCAAGATCCGCGCCCTGGTGGCCACCGACATCGCCGCCCGCGGCATCGATGTCGACGCGGTCAGCCACGTGGTGCAGTACGAACTGCCCAACGTGCCGGAGGCCTATGTGCACCGGATCGGGCGGACCGCCCGGGCAGGGGCCGACGGCTCGGCCATCGCGTTTTGCGCCGATGACGAACGCAACCTGTTGCGCGACATCCAGAAGGTGACGCGCCAGACCATCCCGTCCTTCGACCGCCGCAACGACAAGGCTCTGGCCCTGATGACCAAGGCCATCGCCGAGGTCACCCCGGAGGAGCCCCGTCAGGCCTCGGGCCGCTCGCGCGATCCGCGCAACGACGTTCCGGCCGCCCTGCGCCAGAGCCGCAATCGGCGTCCCGACCAGAACCGTGGCGGCGAAGGCCGTGGCGGTGGTCAGCCCCGTCGTGACGGCGCCAAGCCGGCCCAGGGCGCCAAGGCGGCCGGCGGCGGCGATCGCTTCCGCGGCCCCAAGCGCGAAGGCGCCCCCAAGGCCTGGAGCCCGATCGACTAGGATCGCGCTCTGCTCACGTCTCCAGCACGGATGGCGACCTGTTCGCCGTCCGTGCATTGGTGTTTGGGCGACCCATTGGACTTGAGATCCCCCATGAAAGATCGGAAGAGCACACGTCTGAACTCCAGTCACGTCGTAATCTCGTATGCCGTCTTCTGCTTGAAAAAAAAAAATAAAACAAAAGAAGCCAATAAACCAACAGAAAATATTGTTACACGCACAGCATATAATG
>CALEOQ010000352.1 GCA_937910255.1 uncultured Caulobacteraceae bacterium
AAGAGTAAAATGTATGAAGTGTGTTTTGTTATTTGTATGTTTTTTTTTTTTCAAGCAGAAGACGGCATACGAGATTACGACGTGACTGGAGTTCAGACGTGTGCTCTTCCGATCTTGACTTCGATCATGTCGGCCACCGGCGCGCCGGGCACCATGGACTCCACCCATGAGGCCGCCGCTGTCCTCACCCAGGTCGCGCCCGACCCGACCGTGGACGAGGAAGCCTTCGTCGCCCACGGCATGAAGAACGCCCGGACCATCGGCAGCCCGGCCTATCCCTGGACCGATGAGGCCCTGCGCGAGCGGGTGCTGTCGGAAATGCGCCGGGCCTTCAACCCTAAGGGCGTGCAGCGCCAGCGCGGCGCCATCGGCGCCAGCGGCGATCGCACCGAGAAGCTGGCCAAACTGAACGTTCCCACCGTCGTCCTGCACGGCGAGGCCGATCCGCTGATCCCCAAGGCCGGCGGCGAAGCCACGGCCAGGGCGATTCCGGGCGCGGAGCTGCGCATCATCCCCGGGATGGGCCACGACCTGCCCGAGCCCCTCTACGACACCATCATCGACGCCATTGTCGCCGCCGCCGAACGGGCGCGCTGAAGCTTTTATCGCAGGAGTATTTCATGGGACGTCTCGAAGGCTATTCGGCCGTGGTCACCGGCGCGGCCAGCGGAATCGGCCGGGCCAGCGCTAGCCTGTTCGCCCGCGAGGGCGCCCGGGTCGTCTGCGTCGACCGCGCTGACGCCGTCGAAGAGACCGCCGCCGCCATCAAGGCTCATGGCGGCCAGGCCGTGGCCATGACCGGCGACGCCGGGGACGAGGCCTTCGTGGAGTCCTACATCCAGCGGGCGGTGGAAGAGTTCGGCGGCCTGGACGCTGTCTACGCCAATGCGGGGATCACGGGTGGGCCCACCCCCTTCTTCGAACTGACGCCGGACATCTGGGCCGAGGTGCTGCGGTTCAACCTGATCGGCCCCTTCCTGGCCATCAAGCACGCCAGCAAGGTCATGATCGCCAAGGGCAAGGGCTCGATCGTCTGCACGGCCTCGGTGGCCGGCATTCGCTCGGGCGCCGGCCCGGCCTCCTATTCGGCCTCGAAGGCCGGCGTCATCAACCTGGCGACCACCGCGGCCAACGAGCTCTATGGCACCGGCGTGCGGGTCAACGCCGTCTGCCCGGGTTTGATCGAGACCGGCATGACCCAGAGCGTGTTCGACTATGCCCGGTCCCGCGGCAGCGAGGACAAGATCGGCCAGCTCAATCCGCTGAAGCGCGCCGGCGTCCCCGACGAGATCGCTCACATGGCCCTCTTCCTGGCCAGCGATGAGGCCTCCTATGTCAACGGCCAGGCCATCGCCGTGGACGGCGGTCTCTCCTCCTCGCACCCCGTGGGCAAGCGCGGCGGCCCCCGATAGGGCCGCCCCCAAAAGGGGCGCAGGGTTTTGCCTTGCGCCCCGTCGAGCGCTAGAAGCGGCGCTCAAACGCTGCAGACCAGACGAAGACCTCCAGGACCCATGGCCGGACATTCAAAGTTCAAGAACATCATGCACCGCAAGGGCCGCGCCGATGCGGTGCGGTCCAAGCTGTTCTCCAAGCTCAGCCGCGAGATCACCGTGGCCGCCAAGTCGGGCATGCCCGACCCGGCGATGAACTCCCGCCTGCGTCTGGCCGTGGCCAACGCCAAGGCCGAGTCCATGCCCAAGGACAATATCGACCGGGCCATCAAGAAGGCCTCAGGCGCCGACGCCGAGGCCTATGAGGAAATCCGCTATGAGGGCTTCGGCCCGGGCGGGGTGGGTCTGATCGTCGAGGCCCTGACCGACAACCGCAACCGTGCGGCGGCCAATGTGCGGGCGATCTTCTCCAAGAACGGCGGCAATCTGGGGGAGACGGGCGCCGTCTCCTTCATGTTCGACCGGGTGGGCCAGATCGTCTATCCGGCCAGCGTCGGCTCCGAGGACAAGGTCATGGAAGCCGCCATCGAGGCCGGCGCCGAGGACGTGGAGTCCGACGAGGACACCCACACCATCTATACCGCCTTTGAAGACCTCTCCGACGTGGCCCAGACCCTGGAAACCGCCCTCGGCGAGCCCAAGTCCACGGCCATCGCCTGGCGGCCCAAGACCCTGACGCCGGTCGAGGGCGAGCCCGTCGCCACGCTCATGAAACTGATCGACGCCCTGGAAGACGATGACGACGTCCAGAACGTCTATGGCAATTACGACGTCTCCGACGAAGACCTGGAAACCTACGCCGGCTGACGGTTTTTGAAGCTTCAGCGCGCCTCGCGCGTTGGAGCCTCATGGAATGGCTTGCCGCCTATGTGCTGCCCGTCACGGGCGCTGTCGTCGCCGGCGGGCTGATCGGGTTCGAGCGGGAATATCGCGGCCGGCCGGCCGGCTTTCGCACCCATATCCTGGTCAGCCTCGCCTCGGCCCTCCTCATGCTGGCCGCTGTCCATCAGATGGAATGGATGGGCGATGTCTCGACCGACGTCATCCGCATCGATCCGGTGCGCATGGCCCACGGCATTCTGACCGGCATCGGCTTCCTCTGTGGCGGCGTCATCTTCCGCCATGGGCTGAGCGTACATGGCCTGACCACCGCGGCCTCGCTCTGGATCACCTCGGCGCTCGGCACCCTCTATGGCGTCGGCTTCTACGGCCTGGCGATCGGCGGCACGGCGGTGACCGTGCTGGTCCTGGCCGTCCTGAGGTGGGCCGACCGGCACATGCCTCAGCTCAACATCATGGATGTCCGGGTCTGCTACCGCCGCTCCGACACCCTGGACGAGAGCGCCTTCCGCGCGTTGATCGGTGAATTCGACCTGCACGCCGGCGCTATCAGTCAGCGGCTCTGGGCCGGCTCCGAGGATCGGCTGGGACGGGTGGAATACAGCGCCACCCTGCACGGCAGCGGCCAGTTGAAGGTGGAGCGCCTGGCCAAGCGCCTGCGCGACGATCCCCAGGTGGTGGAGTACAGGCTTGCGCCGCGAAAGGACTGAGCCAGGCGACAGGACCCTGCGTGTGGTGCTAGAAGCCGCGCCCTCATGACCTTGCGAATCTGGATCGAAACCAACCATCAGGCCCCCTACCGCACCGGCGGTTGGGCCTGGCTCCGCCAGGACGGCAAGGCGCTCGCGGGCGCGGCCGGCGGCGAACGTGACCTGGACGCCGAAGGCTTTTGCCTCCGCGCCCTGGAGGCGGCGGTCGCCGACCTGCCGCCGGACAAGGCCATCGCGCTCCACCTGTCAGACCCGCTGCTGATCGAGGGCGTGCGCACCATGTCTGCGCGGCGGGCGACGGGCTGGCAGGACGTGGCCGGCGCGCCCGTTCCAGACGCCGTGGTGTGGGAAACGGTCGCAGAGGCCCTGGCCGGACGTGCGCTCAGCCTGGTGCGAACCCAGCCATCCGACGCCAGAACCCCTGCCGGCTTCGCCGCGGCCTGGGCCGAACTCGCCCGCGACCGGGCCAAGGCCAAGGGCGCCTTCAAGAACCCGATCCCCCGCCCCAACCTGACGAAGGTCCGCGGTCTGCACGCCTGAGTTCAAGGCTGGCGCATGACCTATTTCGCGTCGGGCTCGGTATAGTCGCCCGCATTATAGGCGTCGCGCCTGGGCGCCGTGTCGCCGGTGGCCACGGCTTTCGGCGAGGCGTCGAGCTGCGGCGCCGGGCCCTTGGCCGCGAGGTGGCTGAAGGCGAAGATGACCGCGGCCGCCACGCCCACCGCCAACAGGGCGATGGGAATGAGGAACCCGACCCGGCGGGATTGCTGCATGCCTTTGGGAAGCGCCATTTGCGTACTCCTTTGGGGCTTAAACGACGATCGGGGAAAAACGTTCGGCGCCCTTCCGCGCACCTCGGAAGCGCGCCAAAGGCCGAAGGGCTAACGTCGCCTTAACCTCGCCGGCCCCAAATCGCCCGGTAGGAACAATCCCCGAACACGCCTATAGAGTCGCCCATGGCCGCCGTGCGAATCCTTGGACTGGACCCCGGCCTCCGCCGCACCGGCTGGGGGGTGATCACCATCGAGGGCGCGCGCCTGGCCCATGTGGCGCACGGGGTGATCGCGCCCAGGGACGCCCTGCCCTTTTCCGAGCGCCTGCTGGTTCTGTTCGAAGCGATCAGCGCCCTGGTGGCGGAACACGGGCCTGACGAGGCGGCGGTGGAGGAGACGTTCATGAACAACAACGCCGCCAGCGCGCTCAAGCTCGGCCACGCCCGGGCCATGGCCCTGGTGGCGCCGGCCCGGGCCGGCCTGCCGGTGGCCGAATACGCCGCCACCGTAGTCAAGAAGGCCGTGGTGGGCACCGGCGGCGCCGACAAGGATCAGGTCGCCTTCATGATCGCCCGGCTGCTGCCGGCGGCCGGCGCGGTCAAGGCCGACGCCGCCGACGCCCTGGCCGTAGCCATCGCCCACGCCCATGCCCGAACGGCGCGCAGCCTTGCGGCCCGCACGCCCGCGAGGCGGGTGGCGTGATGATCGGCCGGCTGCGGGGAACGGTCGCCGAGATCGGCGAGGAGGACGCCCTGATCGACGTGCTGGGCGTCGGCTATGTGGTCCGCTGCGGCGCGCGGACCTTGTCGCGCCTGCCGGCCATCGGCGAGGAGGCTGTGCTGCACATCGAGACCCAGTGGAGCGAGAGATCGGAAGACGTCGTGTAGGGAAAGAGTGTAGATCTCGGTGGGCGCCGGAGCATTAAAAAAAAAAAAAGAGCCATAAGCAGCTCCGACACGCACGTAGCACGCACTCCCAC
>CALEOQ010000353.1 GCA_937910255.1 uncultured Caulobacteraceae bacterium
TTCGTCGCGGCTTGTCGACTGTGGTTCTTTTGTTTTTTTGTTTCAAGCGGAAGACGGCATACGGGATTACGGCGTGACTGGAGTTCGTTCGTGTGCTCTTCCGATTTGGGCTGGCCGTGGCTAAAGTCGAAGCGGATACGCTCGCCGTCCACCATCTGGCCGTTCTGGCTCACATGGGGCCCGATCACATTGCGCAGGGCCGCGTGCAGCAGATGGGTGGCCGAGTGGTTGGCCCGGGTGGCGGTGCGCCGCTCAGCGTCCAGAGCCAGGCGCACCGGCGCGCCGGTGACCAGGGCGCCGTCAGTGACCTCGATCACATGGACGTGCAGGTCGCCGGCCTGCTTCTGGGTGTCGAGGACCCGGGCCTGGCCGCCGTCCCACTCCACCTCGCCCAGGTCGCCGGCCTGACCGCCGCTCTCGCCATAGAAGGGGGTGTGGTCGAACAGAACCTGGACGGTCTGACCGGCCTCGGCGCGGGGAATCTCCGCGCCGCCGTCCACCAGGGCCAGGACCTTGGCGGTGGTTTCGGTGGTGTCGTGACCGACGAATTCGGTGGCGCCGAGGCGCTCGCGCAGGGCGAACCATTCGCCGGACGCCGCCACCTGGCCAGAGCCGGTCCAGGCCTCCCGGGCCTGGTCCTTCTGGCGCTTCATGGCCGCGTCGAAGCCGGCCAGATCGACCGAGAGGCCCATGGCGCGCACCGCGTCCTGGGTCAGGTCGAGGGGGAAGCCGTAGGTGTCATAGAGCTTGAAGGCCGTCTCGCCGGGCAGTTCGCCGCCTTCGGCCAGCGCGGCCGTGGCCTCTTCCAGCAGGCTCATGCCTCGCCCGAGCGTGCGCCGGAAGCGCTCCTCTTCCTGGCGCAGGGTCTCGGAGATCGTCGCCTCGGCCCGCCTGAGTTCCGGATAGGCCTCGCCCATCTCCGACACCAGGGTCGGCACCAGACGGTGCATCAGGGGTTCGGCCGCGCCCAGCATGTGGGCGTGGCGCATGGCCCGGCGCATGATCCGGCGCAGCACATAGCCGCGGCCCTCGTTCGAGGGCGAGACGCCGTCGGCGATCAGGAAGCTGGTGGAGCGCAGGTGATCGACGATGACCTGGTGGGAGAAGCGCGCCTCGCCGCGCGCCGCAGCGCCGGTGGCCTCTTCGCTGGCCGCGATCAGGGTGCGGAACAGGTCGGTGTCATAGTTGGAATGGACGCCCTGCAGGACCGTGGTGATCCGCTCCAGGCCCATGCCGGTGTCGATCTGCGGCTTGGGCAGATCCTTGCGCGTGCCGTCGGCGAACTGCTCCCAGCGCATGAAGACCAGGTTCCAGATCTCCACGAACCGGTCGCCGTCCTCGTCGGGACTGCCGGGGGGGCCGCCGGCCACGTGGTCGCCATGGTCGTAGAAGATCTCGGTGTTGGTGCCGCAGGGGCCCGTGTCGCCCATGGACCAGAAGTTCTCTTCCAGCCGCACGATCTTGGACTCAGGCAGGCCGGCGATCTTGCGCCACAGGGCCGCGGCGTCCTCGTCGTCCGGGGCGATGGTGACCATCAGGCGCGCCGGGTCCAGACCAATGTCCTTGGTCATCAGCTCCCAGGCCAGCTCGATGGCGCCTTCCTTGAAATAGTCGCCGAAGGAGAAGTTCCCCAGCATTTCGAAGAAGGTCTGGTGGCGGCCGGTATAGCCGACATTGTCCAGGTCGTTGTGCTTGCCGCCGGCGCGCACGCACTTCTGCACCGACACCGCCCGGGGCGCCGGCGGGGTCTCGGCGCCGGTGAAGTAGTTCTTGAACGGCACCATGCCGGCGTTGACGAACATCAGCGTCGGGTCGTTCTGCGGCACCAGCGGGGCCGACGGGATCACCAGGTGATCGCGACCCTTGAAGAAGTCGATGAACGTGCTGCGGATCTGGTTCAGGCTGGACATGGCTTGCATATAGGGCGCGCAGGCTCCGCCGCGCAGGGGAATTTTGCCGGTCGTTTACGGGAGTCCACGGCGCGCGCAAAGAAAAAGGACGCCCTGGCGGCGGGCCAGGGCGTCCTCCTCCGCAAACGAGGCGCCGCGTTGGGGTCCTGAACGGACCGGACGCATATCGGCGGGGGTGTCCGGCCTAGGCGCGACGCTGTCTGCGGAGAAACCCATGACTGGGGCCTCCTCAGGACGTCCCTGGGGGCCGGGCTCAGTCGTCCTTGTCGTCGGGTCCGCCCACGAGCAGCTCTTCCTCGATCTTGGAGGTGGCGCCGCGCACCGCCTTCTCGATCTCGTCGGCCACGTCGCGATTGGCCTTCAGGAACTCCCGCACATTGTCACGGCCCTGGCCGATCCGCTGGCTGTTGAAGGAGAACCAGGAGCCGGACTTCTCGACCACGCCGGCCTTGACGCCCAGGTCGATGATCTCGCCCAGCTTGGAGATGCCTTCGCCGTACATGATGTCGAACTCGACCTCGCGGAACGGCGGGGCCACCTTGTTCTTCACCACCTTGACCCGGACATTGTTGCCGACGATCTCGTCGCGCTGCTTGACCGAGCCCGTGCGGCGGATGTCCAGGCGGACAGAGGCGTAGAACTTCAGCGCATTGCCCCCGGTGGTGGTCTCCGGGCTGCCGTACATGACGCCGATCTTCATCCGGATCTGGTTGATGAAGATGACCAGGGTCTTGGTCTTGGAGATCGAGCCGGTGAGCTTGCGCAGCGCCTGGCTCATCAGGCGGGCCTGCAGGCCGGGCAGGCTGTCGCCCATCTCGCCTTCGATCTCGGCCCGCGGGGTAAGCGCGGCCACGGAGTCGATGACGATCACGTCGACCGCGCCAGAGCGGACCAGGGTGTCGGTGATTTCCAGGGCCTGCTCGCCGGTGTCCGGCTGCGAGACCAGCAGGTCGTCCAGGTTCACCCCCAGCTTGTGGGCGTAAGAGGGATCGAGCGCGTGCTCGGCGTCCACGAAGGCGGCGGTGCCGCCGCCCTTCTGGACCTCGGCCACCACATGCAGGGCCAGCGTCGTCTTGCCGGAGCTTTCTGGGCCATAGATCTCGACGATCCGCCCCTTGGGCAGGCCGCCGATCCCCAGCGCCAGGTCCAGGCCAAGCGAGCCGGTGGAATAGGACTCGATCTCAACGATCTTGCCCTTGTCCCCCAGCTTCATCACCGAGCCCTTGCCAAAGGCCCGATCGATCTGAGACAGCGCCGCCTCAAGCGCGCGCTGCTTGTCGCCTTCTTCTTTACCCACGAGTTTCAACGCCGACTGTGCCATTTGAGGGGACCCCTTATCCCATGATTCCGTCGGGCCGACCGGGGCGATCCCCGGCTGGGCGGCCAGGACTCAGTCGTACGCTTTTTGTTCTCTGTTCGCAAGATGTTCTCTTGGCGCGCCAGATCGCTTGACGCCGCCGATGGCTCGGGTCTCGCCGGCCCTAACCGAACAGGAAGTCGCCCGCCCCCAGCGCGCCTGGCGCCACGCCCTGGATAGTGATCACCAGATCGCCCAGATCGATCATCGCGCTCCCGTCGGCGGCCTGGCTGATGCGGCTGGCCAGATCGCCGAAGTTCGCCGCCAGCGGGCTGTCGATGATGATCCGGTCGCCCTCGGCGCGGGTGAAATCGGTGATGAGGTCACGGCCCTGCGATCCAGACGGGAAGTGGAAGGCGTCGGCCCCCGAACCGCCGGTCAGGCTGTCATTCCCCAGGTCGCCGAAGAGCAGGTCTGCGCCCTCCCCGCCGAACACCTGGTCATTACCCTGGCCGCCGCGGACGATGTCATCCCCGTCGTCGCCGAGGACGACGTCGTCGCCGGTATTGCCCTGCACCAGATCGGCGCCCTTGCCTCCGTGGACGATGTCATCGCCGCGGTCGCCGAAGACCAGGTCGTCCCCGCTATTGCCCTGCACGAAGTCATTGCCCTGCCCGCCCCGGGCGATGTCGGCCCCGGCGCCGCTGCTCATGCTGTCGGCGCCGGCGTTGCCATAGATGACATCGTCGCCGAGCGCGCCGGTGACCCTGTCATCGCCATCGCCGGCCGAGACCTGCCCCCCTTCATTGGGCAGCACGAGCTGGTCGTCGCCGGACGTCGGAACGGTCGGCGAGATCGGAAGAGCACACGTCTGAACTCCAGTCACGTCGTAATCTCGTATGCCGTCTTCTGCTTGAAAAAAAAAACTAGAAAGAAAAAAAAAAAAAAAACTAGCAAATCACTCTAGTCTCTG
>CALEOQ010000354.1 GCA_937910255.1 uncultured Caulobacteraceae bacterium
GCGAGTTGTGGGCTGCGTCGGGTGCTGTTGTTTTTTTTCAAGCAGAAGACGGCATACGAGATTACGACGTGACTGGAGTTCAGACGTGTGCTCTTCCGATCTTGGTCAATGTGGCCCGCGGCTCGGTGGTCGACGAGGACGCCCTGATCGCGGCGTTGAAGGACAAGCGCCTGGGCCGTGCGGCCCTGGACGTCTTCTGGCAGGAGCCGACCCCGGCGGCCCGCTGGACCGACGTGCCCAATATCGTGCTCTCGCCTCACTCGGCGGGAGGCACTCTGGAATCCATTCCCAAGATGATCGGGCAGGCTCAGGAAAACCTGCGCCGCCACTTCGCCGGAGAGCCGCTGCTCAGCCCGGTTCCCTGAGGTCGCGGGCGTGACATTTGCGTGAATCGTCCGACGGGCCTGAACCCGACGAGGCGACAGGCATTCCAACTGGCCACCAGTTTCGGGTCAGTCTCATGTACGCTTACGCCGCCCCCCTATCCGTCCCGCCCACGGGGGCGTTCATGGATCTTTGCCGCCTTTATGATGTCCTGCTGACCGAGGAGGCGCCCACGCTCCCGGAGACAGCGCGAACGGATCTGCGCGCCTTCGCCCGGCTGTTCGACCTGGCCCTGGAAGAGGCCTGCGAGGCTGAGGTGTGGGCGGCCGTCCGCCAGCGCCTGGCAGACGACCTGGCGCCGGCCCTACAGGTGGCCGCCGAATGGGGCTATGAGGATCAGAAGCAGGCCGCCTGACCTTCAGCCCAGGCTTGACATAATCACATAAGGATATCTTTATGTGATCCATGGCGCTTTCCACCGTTCAGGTTGTCGATGTCTTGCGCGCGGCGGGCGAGCCGACGCGTTTGCGCATCCTCGCCCTGCTGGCCCACGAGGAGCTGGCGGTGCTGGAGATTTGTCGTGTGCTGGACCAGAGCCAGCCCCGCGTTTCCCGCCACCTCAAACTGCTGGCCGAGGCCGGCCTGGTGGAGCGGTTTCCCGATGGCGCCTGGGTCTTCTATCGCCTGGTGACGTCCGGCGAGGCCCGCCGGCTGGTTGACGAGGTGCTCGATGTCATCGAGCCCGACGACCCCGCCCTGGCCCGGGACGCCGAACGGCTGCGCACCGTCCAGGCCGAGCGCGAGACCGAGGCCGGCGCCTATTTCGCCCGCAACGCCGCGCGCTGGGACGAGATCCGCGCCCTCTATGTGGCCGATGAGGCCGTGGAGGCGGCGATCTGCGAGGCCGCCGGTCCTGGCCCCTTCCGCCGCCTGGTGGACCTGGGCTCGGGCACCGGCCGGATGCTGACCCTGCTGGGACCGCAGGCCAAACAGGCCCTGGGCCTCGACCTGTCGCAACAGATGCTCAACATCGCCCGCAGCCATGTGGGCAAGGCGGGCCTGGATCACTGCGAGCTGCGCCACGGGGATATTTTCGGCACCCGGCTGCCGGACGAGAGCGCCGATCTCGTCGTGGTCCATCAGGTGCTGCACTATCTCAATGAGCCAGCGGTCGCTGTGCGCGAGGCTGGGCGACTGGTGGAGGCCGGCGGTCGCCTACTGATCGTCGACTTCGCCCCGCACGGGCTGGAACATCTCCGCGACGAACATCAGCATCGCCGCCTGGGCTTCTCCGACGCCGAGATGGAGCGCTGGCTGGAAGACGCCGGTCTGGGCCAGATCCAGGCCAGCGCCCTGCCGCCGACCCAGGCCGCCGGCCTGACCATCAAGATCTGGAGCGCCGAGCGCGCGCCGCTCCGCAAAAGGACCGCCGCATGAC
>CALEOQ010000355.1 GCA_937910255.1 uncultured Caulobacteraceae bacterium
CCGATCTCGATGACCTCACCCTCTGCGTTCTTGGTCAATATCCAGTCACCGACCTTGAATGGCCGGTCGATCAGAACGGTGATCGCACCGAAGAAGTTGGAGATGGTGTCCTTAGCTGCGAGAGCAAAAGCGAGACCGGATATACCCATTCCAGCGATGAGGATGGTGAGGTTGAAGTCCAGCGCGTTGGCGATGAGGATCGCACCAAATATAACGATGAGGAAGCGCAGCACGCTCTCAAGCGCGCTGATCAGAGTCTTCTCTGTACGACAGGGCGAAGGGCTGGGCGCCGGGACCCGGCGCGAAGATCACGTCCAGCCCCTGGAAGTCGAAACTGGGCGGCTTGCGGTCGGTGTCGCCGAGGCTGGCGCGCAGGACCCGGCCGCTCACCTGCACCGAGCCCGACTGGGGCCGGGTGAAGGTCAGGCCGTCGGGGGCGGCGAACACCCAGTGATCCAGGGCGTGCATGAAGGCCTCGGACTCCAGCCGTGGCGTGGCGATGGCCCACCCCGACGGTTCGCGGATCTGCGCCTCGGTCAGGGTGACGTTCAGGCGGAAGGGATAGCCGCCGATGCTCCGCGTCTCCCAGCTGACCTCATAGCCGGCGCTGCGCAGGGCCTCGGCCGCCTGGTCCATCCGGTCGCCGGTCTGGATGCGGGTCCAGAACCAGAAGCCGCTCCAGACCACGATCGCCAGGATCAGCAGGGCGAAGGGCAGGACGAGGCCAAGGCGGCGGGGTTTGCGGGCGGGCTTGGTATCGGGCACAGACATGGACGGTTTTGCGGGGCTTCTTCTAGCGGATCGGGAATGGCGGACGACGAAGGCTACTGGGTGTTTGGCTACGGATCGCTGATGTGGCGGCCGGGCTTCGACTATGTCGAGCGTTCCAGCGCCACCCTACACGGCCGCCGCCGGGCCTTCTGCATCTATTCGGTCCACCATCGCGGGACCTATGAACGGCCGGGCCTGGTGCTTGGGCTGGCCCCGGGGGGCGCGGTGCGCGGGACGGCCTATCGCATTGCGCCGCAGGCCTGGCCCGAGGTCTACGCCTATCTCCTGGAGCGCGAGCAGCCCACCGAGACCTATGTGGAGGCGAGGCGAGTGGTGCGCCTGGCCGACGGGCGGCGAGTGGAAAGCCTGGTCTTCCTGTCCGACACCAGCCATCCCCAGTGGGCCGGCGTCCTGTCCCTGGAGCGGCAGGCCGAACTCATTGGCGGCGCAACCGGACTGTCCGGCCCCAACGAAGACTATCTCCGAGACCTCGTCACCCACCTGCGACTAACCGGCGTCAACGATAGAACTCTTGAAGAGGTTCTCGCTCTGATTGATGAGGGCAAGAATATACCCCCCGAGGAGGGGGGCTAAGCCATTCATTAACCGACCCGTTCTATCGCTCGCCTTCAGGCGAAGGCTTCGAGATAGGTCTAGGGCGGTAGGCATGAAACTTTCAATTCGTCAGCGGCTTATTTACTGCCTGCTTGCGGTTGGTATCGGAATGGCCGCCCTATCGATCAGCGGTTTTTGGTCCAATACACTGGCGGTCAAACGAACGACTTCGATCGTCGAGGATCGTGTCAAGCCGATGCAACAACTCAAGGCGGTCAGTGACCTCTATGCGGTGAACATCGTCGACACCGCACATAAGGCGCGAAGCGGTGACCTGTCGTATGACGAGGCTCTGGACGCCATCGCGACCGCCCAAAGCGGCGTCGCTGAAAACCTCGACGCCTACCGCTCGACGGCGATGACGCAGGAGGAAGAACAGCTGAATGCGGCCGTGGACAGTCTCCTACCCCAGGCCAACGCAGCCGTGACGCAACTGTCTCAGATCCTGGAACGTGGGGACGCCGAAGCGCTCGCGCAGTTCATCGAGCAGGATATGTATCCGACGATAGATCCCCTGACCGCCCAGATAAGCGAACTGGTCGATCTGCAAATCAAGGTGGCCATGGAGGCCGGCGCCGCCGCACAACGTGCGTCGAATGTCGCCATCGCGGTTATGAGCGTCGCGCTTATGCTCGGGGCAGGGCTGCTCGTTTTCGCCGGCTATGTCGTCCTGGCGCAGGTCACCGCGCCCCTGAGCCGCATGACAAGCGCCATGCGTCGCTTGGCCGAGGGCGATCATGAGATCGCGATTCCCGAGGAGGGACGCCGCGACGAACTTGGCGAGATGGCCGGCGCAATGACCGTGTTTAAGGCGAACGCCTTGGCGAAGATTCACGCCGACGCCGCTGCAGGCCAGGCCAAGGCCCGCGCCGAAGCCGAACGTCAGGCCGCCGCCGCCGCCGCCGTGGCTGAACAGCAGGCGCTGGTCACCGAGTCGTTTGGCGTCGCCCTGGCGAAGATCGCCGCAGGCGACCTATCCTACCGCATCGTTCGACCATTGCCGTCCGAGTATGAACGGCTACGCGAGGACTTCAACACAGCGGCGGCGAAGCTCGCCGCGGCGATGCGAGCGGTCATCGGCAACGCCGGGGCCATCACCTCAGCCAGCCGCGAGATTTCGGTGGCCGCAGACGACCTCTCCCGCCGCACCGAACAGCAGGCGGCCGGCCTGGAGGAGACCGCTGCGGCGCTTGACGAGATCACCGCGACGGTCGCCAGAACGGCGTCTGGCGCAGGCGACGCCCGCAAGGCTGTCGGCGCGGCGAACGACGCCGCCCGCGCCAACGGCGAGGTGGTTGCTCAGGCGGTCGAGGCGATGAACGCGATCGAATCCTCTGCGAAACAGATTAGCCAGATCATCGGCGTAATCGATGAGATTGCCTTCCAAACCAACCTACTGGCGCTCAATGCCGGCGTCGAAGCCGCGCGTGCGGGTGACGCTGGTCGCGGATTCGCTGTCGTAGCGTCGGAGGTCCGCGCGCTTGCGCAACGCTCGGCAGAGGCCGCCAAGGAGATCAAGACGCTGATCTCCGCATCGACGGCTCAGGTCGAAGGTGGTGTGGAACTGGTGGGGCGTACGGGTGAAGCTCTGCAAGACATCGCCGGCCGTGTGGCGCAGATCGATTCTCTTGTCTCAGAGATCGCGGCTGGCGCTCAGGAACAGGCGACGGGCCTCGCTCAGGTCAATGTTGCGGTGAACGAGATGGACCGCGCGACCCAACAGAATGCGGCGATGGTTGAGCAGACGACGGCCGCAAGCCACGGCCTCGCCCGCGAAGCCCAGAGCCTGGACCAGCTGATGGCGCAGTTCAGCATCGAGGCGGAGACGGGGCCTGAGAACTCCGTGCATGTCGCACAACGGCGGGCGGCACGTTTCGCCGCTGGCTAGAGCTCATTCAGCTTCATGGACGCCGTCTCGATCCGCTCTTCCAGGGTGCGCATGAATTCCGCGCGCTTCAGGCCGGGCGGGATGGGCTCCAGATATTCAAAGACGATGACGCCTGGTTTGCGCAGGAACCCGTGCTTGGGCCAGTGGACGCCGGAATTGGTGGCCACCGGATGCACCGGCAGGTTCAGTTCGCGATAGAGGGCGGCGATGCCGGGCTTGTACTCGCCCTTCACCCCGGGCGGACCCCGGGTGCCTTCGGGGAAGATCAGCAGTTGCCGGGGCTCGGCCAAACGCGCCTTGGCGTCGCGGACCATCTTCTTCAGGGCCGCCGAATGGGCCTGGCGGTCCACCACGATCATGTCGGCCTTCTGGGCGTACCAGCCGAAGAAGGGGATCCACATCAGCTCCTTCTTCAGCACGAAGCAGGTGTCGGGCAGCCAGGCGAACTGGGCGAAGACGTCGAACATGCACTGGTGCTTGGGCGCCACCAGGGCTGCGCCCACCGGCATGTGCTCGCGCCCCCGCAGCTCCACCTTGATGTCGCAGATGCGCAGCAGGGCGATGACGCCGCGGCTCCAGAAGTCCAGCGCCCGCAGGGTCCAGGCCCGGGGCGCCAGCAGCAGCGGCGTGATGCTGATCGCCACCACCGCCGACCAGAGATAGAAGAGCGCCACGAAGAGCAGCGAGCGCAGAACCGTCACGGCGGGCCTTTCCTCAATGTTTTCTGGTCTTGATGGTTTCTGGCGTCAGGACGTTAGATGTCCCTGGTTCGGGCGCCGCGGCCGAAAGATCAACCGCTGTTCGCCGCCGCCGCCCTCTCCGGCTCGTCCTTCGGCCCCAGGCCAAGGATCGTCTCGCGACCCAGAATGGCCAGGTACTTCATGTATTCGGTGACCATCAGCCGGGCGCCGCCTGAGGTGCGCCACCAGCCGCGGGCGTCGAAGCCGGGGGTCGCCACCGGATAGGCCTGCAGGGTGGTGTCGGGCAGGGCCGAGCCCAGCTCCAGCATGGCGCGGGGCATGTGATAGTCGGCGGTGACCACGATCAGGCTGTCGAACCGCCGCGCGGCCACCCAGCCGGCGGTCTCCTGGGCGTTGCCGAAGGTGTCGGCGGCCTCGAAGCCGAGGTCCACGCAGCAGTCATAGAGCAGTTGGACCGCCCGGCTGACATTGCGGATGTCCTCGCGGCTGGCCTCGCGGTTGACGCCGGACACCAGCATCCGGTCGCCCTTGCCGGCCTCCAGCAGGCGCATGCCCGCGGCGATGCGTTCGTTGGACCCGGCGCCGGTCAGGGCGACGATGCCATCGGCGGCCTGCGGCTCCTGCGCCGGCGTCGAATTCTCCACGCGGGCCGCGAAGGCCAGGAGCCCGGCGCCCCAGATCAGGGCGGCCACGAAGAGGAGGGCGAGCGTTTTCATCGGGGGGCTAGGATAGCTCGCGAATGAGGTTGGCGGCCGTCAGCCGCGCCGCCACCGCCGCGACCAGGGCGGCGGCCAGGGGGCAGGGTAGAACAGCCAGAAGGTCGCTCCAAGCCACGGGAAGCACCGGCGTCAGGCCCTGGCCCCCGCCGGCCAGGCGCAGGCCA
>CALEOQ010000356.1 GCA_937910255.1 uncultured Caulobacteraceae bacterium
CCGGCTGGGGCTTGGTCTGTGTCGACGGGGGACGGGCGCTTTCCTTGGCCAGGTCGGCGTCGACGAGGTTACCCACGCCGGCGTCGATCGTGTCCTGCAGCTTGCCGACGAAGTCGAAGTGCGAGGACATGGCCTTGGAGCCGGTACCCAGCTTCGACAGAGCCGAAGACACGTTCGCGATCGAGGTATTGATCGTCGCGATCATCGCGGTAGCCGTGGACGTCGTGGCGATGTCGCCCGCCGCAGCCACGGTCACGATGCTGCCGCCCAGCGAGAGGTTCTGCGCCGCCACCGTGATCTTGTTGGCGCCGTCGGCGCTGGCGAGAGCCGCCACCGTCGTGCCGCTCGCCTTGATCATGTTGGCGCCGTTGAACTCGGCGTTGTTGACCACCTTGGTGATCTGGTCACGCAGCGCCTTGAAGTCGTCGCTCAGGGCGGTGCGGCTGGCCGTATCCAGGGTGGTGTCCGCCGAAGCCAGAGCCTTTTCCTTCATTTGAAGGAGCAGGTCCGAGACGCTTTCGCCGCCGGAAAGGGCCACATCCACCGTCGAGATCGAACGCTGAAGGCTTTCCTTGACGGCGTTGAGGGCGCCCGATTCCGAACGCTGGTTCTGGGCGATGGCCCAGATGGCACCGTTGTCCTTGGCGCTGGCGACTTTCAGGCCCGTATTGATGCGGGTCTGGACCGTCGACAGATCCGAAGAAGTCTTGTTGAGGTTCTGAAGGGCGACCATGGCCCCGACATTGGTATTAACGCTATTCATGCGCCTTGGTCCTTGTTCTTAAGGAAACCGGCCGTCGTTTTGACTGCCGTGGGCGTTTTGCCCAGACCAAAGGGCAGCAACAGGCGCGCCAAGTCGCGCCGGCCGGAGCCAAGCTCGCAAGCTTCTGGATTCGTTGGGTTATAAGTGCATTAGGCACGTTCTGGGCCGGCAAAATATGCCGACCGACGAAAAACCCGGAAATATCTGCCTAGCTTCGCCCGGCAGAAATCGCCGGGCGAAGCCTGCCCGGCGAAAAATCTGCCGGGCGGCGACCAAGCGCCGCCCGGCTTCAAGACGTTAACGGAAGAGCGACAGCACCGTGCCCGACGACTGGTTGGCGATCGAGAGCGCCTGGATGCCCAGCTGCTGCTTGGTCTGCAGCGACTGGAGCTTGGCGCTTTCCTTGGCCAGGTCAGCGTCGACCAGATTACCCACACCGGCGTCGATCGAGTCCTGCAGCTTGCCAACGAACTCCATGTGCGACGAAAGCGCTCTGGAGCCCGTGCCGAGCTTGGACAGGGCGGCCGAGACATTGGCGATCGACGTGTTGATCGTGGCGATCATCGCCGAGGCCGAGGTCGTCGTCCCGATCGTGCTGGTCGTCAGGATCGTCACATTGCCGCCATTCAGCGCCAGATTCTGAGCCGCCACCGTGATCTTGTTCGCACCGTCAGCGCTGGCGAGAGCCGCCACCGTCGTCGGGGTCGTGGCCTTGATCATGTTGGCGCCGTTGAACTCGGCGTTGTCGACCACCTTGGTGATCTGGTCCCGCAGGGCCTTGAAGTCATCGTTCAGGGCCACGCGGCTGGCGGTGTCGAGGGTCGTATCGGCGGCCGCCAGAGCTTTTTCCTTCATCTGCAGGAGCAGATCGGAGACGCTCTCACCCGCCGAGAGGGCCACATCCACGGTCGAGACCGAACGGGACAGGGATTCCTTGACGGCGTTCAGGGCGCCGGAGTCCGAGCGCTGGTTCTGAGCGATGGCCCAGATAGCGCCGTTGTCCTTCGCGCTGGCGACTTTCAGACCGGTGTTGATGCGGCTCTGGGTGGTGTTGAGATCCGTGTTGGTCTTGTTGAGGTTTTGAAGCGCCACCATGGCGCCGACATTGGTGTTGACCGAATTCATCGGCATGGCCTTATCCTTCCATTCTGGTCGGGTATCCGGCGATTTTTCGCCAGTGAGCCGTTCTTGGCTCGCAGGAACCATCGCAAGCCGCGCGCCAGAACGCGCCCGCCCGCCCAGCCTGGGTAAACCCCTGATTCACTGCGTTATTTCAGCAATCAAAAACCATGCGTCGATGAAATGCGAGGACCGCAACCCGCCCCGCGGCAGAATTAGCCGAGTCAAACCTGCCGGGTCGGCGCCGGGCGTTGAGCCATAAGAAAAGGGCCCGGCGAAACGCCGAGCCCTTTGGGACTTCCATCCGACCTTTGGTGGCTTCAGGCGGCCTCGGCCGCCGAGGGCGAGAGCCCCTGCATGATGATCCGGTTGATGTCGATCAGCGCCTCGAAATCGTCCTCTCGGCGAATGACTAGGCTGGTGTGTTTCTGGACCCAGATGCTCAGCGAAATGATCTGGGCGCGCAGGGCCTCGGGCAGCTTGTTGTCGGCATGGGCGCAGTCTTCGCCGAGCGCCATCCACAGGCGACGGTTCCAGTCTAGCGCATCGGCGCGGACGCCGAAGGCGTACGGATCGGCCTTGGACGCCTCGATCAAAGCCCGGGTCACCTGCGCAAAGAGACGGTATTCCGCCTCGCGCGGGGACTCAGCTCTCTGCGCCGCCTGTTGGTAGGCTCGAAGGGACATTACCCAGCACCTCGTCTTCGTAATCGATAAGCTTCCGACACAGCATGAGCGCCTTGTAGTACTCGCGCGTCATGGTGTGCTTGGAGATGGATATGCACTCGGCCAGAATTCCGGGATTGCGCACGGCGCCCATGAATTCCGACAGCCGTCGCACGAATTCATCGTAGTAGCGATCAGCCCCGGCCTCATCGAGGTACATCATCATGACCGGGAAGTAGACGCGCCGGGCCGGCGTCGTCACCTCGTCCTGCTGCATGATGTCCTTTTCACGCAGCACGGAGGCCTTGTTCTGGAGCACCAGGGTTCCCCGACGGTCTCCGTTCTGAACGACAGCGCCGTTCAGAACGAACTTCTCGCCTGGTTTCAGCGACAGCTTGAGCGGCAAATGCTCGACCCCCGAAAGACGCGCCCCACGCGATGGACCCAAGGCCAGCCCCGAATCCGGAGCTGTCTGGATAGGCCCAAGCTATGCGGCGACCGTTAATGACCTCTTGCCAGCCCTGCGGCGCAAGGCCGCGTTTAAGCAAGGCGTAACCATACTGGCCTGAAGCATGACCCCGATCACGCAAGAAATGGAGGCGGTGATGAGTCGTCCGAGCCGCACCAGCGACACATCGTCTATTGCTCTGTCGGCCGCACAGCCGCGGCCGGCCAACGCAGCCATGGCCGCAGACGCCATGGGCGCGTCTGGATCCAAGGACGCCCTGCGCCAGCTCAATGCGGCGATCACCGAGCTCAAGGCCCTGTCCATTGAGCCGATCCTGCGCCGCGCCGTCGCAGCGCTCGAGGCCGAAGATCACGAGGTCGGCGGCAAGCTCGCCATCCAGGCCCTGGAGCATGACGAGCGTAACGGCTTCGCCTGGTACCTGCTGGCGATCGCTCGGGAGCGGGCCGGCGACTTTATCAACTCGATCACCTGCTATCAGTCGGCCCTGGCCCTGCTGCCCAACCAGGCCGAGGTCGCCAACGATCTGGGCCGTCTGGCCTTCCGGATGGGGATGAAGGCCGAGGCCGAGAAGCTGTTTCGTCACTTCTTGACGGCCAAACCCAATCATCCTGAGGGCGCCAACAACCTGGCCTGCGCCATCCGCGACCAGGACCGCGCCGAGGAGGCCATCGAGGTGCTGCGGCCGGCCATTGAGGCCCACCCGGACATGGCCATGCCCTGGAACACCATGGGCACTATCGTGACCGAACAAGGCGACCTGGCCACAGCGCGCCTGTTCTTCGACGAAGCCCTGCGCCTGCAGCCCAGCTTCCCCAAGGCGCAGTACAATCGGGGCAATGTTCGCCTGTCCCTGGGCGATCCTGCCGGGGCCCTGGCCGACTGCGACATCGCCCTGGCGGGCGTCACCGCCGAGGACGAGCGCCAGATGATGCGCCTGTCGCGCTCCACCGCCCTGCTGGAGCTTGGCCGCACGGCGGAAGGTTGGGAGGACTACGAGGCTCGCCGCCATCCCCTGTTCGCCGATTGCACGCAGTACCAGGCGCCGGGCGCCCCCTGGGCCCTCGAAACCGATCTGGCCGGCCGCAGCCTGCTGGTGTTCGGCGAGCAGGGCCTGGGCGACGAGGTGATGTTCGCCAATCTGATCCCCGACCTGATCGCCGCCCTCGGCCCCCAGGGCCGGCTGGTCCTCGCCGTCGAAAAGAGGCTCGCGCCCCTGTTCCAGCGCAGTTTCCCGCAGGTCGAGGTCGGCGCCCATGCGACCTACGACCTGGCCGGGCGCTCGGTGCGGGTGGCGCCCTTCCTGGACGAGGCCACGGCGCCCGAGCTCTGGGCGCCGATGGGCTCGCTGCTTCGCAGGTTCCGGCCCTCGGTCGACTCCTTCCCCACCCAGGCGGGCTATCTGAAGCCTGCGCCCGACCGTGTCGCTCACTGGCGCCAGGCTCTCGAGGGGGCGCCGGCAGGGCTCAAGGTGGGTCTGTTATGGAAGAGCGCCCTGATGAACAGCGCGCGCCGCCGATTCTTCTCAGCCTTTGAAGCCTGGCGGGAGGTGCTGGCCACCCCCGGCGTCACCTTCGTCAATCTGCAGTATGGCGATTGCGCCGCGGAGCTGGAGCAGGCCCGCCAGGAGATGGGCGTGGACATCTGGACACCCCCAGGGATCGACCTGAAGCAGGATCTGGACGACATCGCCGCCCTCGCCTGCGCGCTTGACCTGGTGATCGGCTTTCCCAACGCCACGGTGAACCTGGCCGGCGCCTGCGGGGCCAGCGCCTGGGTCACATCCGCGCCCGGCGCCTGGCCGCGCCTGGGGAGCGACCACTATCCTTGGTATCCGCAGATGCGGGTCTTCA
>CALEOQ010000357.1 GCA_937910255.1 uncultured Caulobacteraceae bacterium
CAGGGCGGTGCCGCCGGTGGCGATCAGGTCGTCCACCAGCATGACGCGCTCCCCGCTCACAAAGGCGTCCAGATGGACCTCCAGGGCGTCGGAGCCGTATTCCAGGGCGTATTCCACCGAGCGGGTCTTGTGCGGCAGCTTGCCCTTCTTGCGCAGCGGGACGAAGCCCGCCGACAGCTGATGGGCGACGGCCCCGCCCAGAATGAAGCCCCGGGCCTCAATGCCGGCCACCTTGTCGATCTTCAGGCCGGCGAAGGGCTGGACCAGTTCATCCACCGCCTGCCGAAAGGCCCGCGCATCGGCCAGCAGGGTGGTGATGTCGCGAAACTGGATGCCCGGCTTGGGATAGTCCGGAATGGTGCGGATGGTCGATCTCAAGTCCATGGTCGCGCCTCCAAGTCCCGCGGCCGCCCGTGGGCCACGATCGTCGCTTATCGCCGAGCCGACGGGCCTTGGCTATGGTCGGCGCCCGGCTGCAAGGCTGGCCTGTGTGAGACGCCCATGATCCGCCTGCCCGCCTTGCCCCTGGCCCTGTGCCTCGCCCTTGGCCCCGCCATGGCCGCCGCAGCCCCCCTGGCCTGCTGGTACGAGCATGGGGTGATCGTGGTCCCGGCCAATGTCGCAGGCGCCGCCGGCGACTACATCCTGGACACCGGCGCCCCGCGAACAGAACTGCATGACACCCGCGCCCAGGGCATGGGGCTGAGCGGAGACGCCGCCCAGGGCGACGTGGACGTCGGCGGCTTCCGCTTTCTCGACCGGTCGCTGGCGATCGCCAGCCAGGACGCCCGCACCTACGCCTTCCCGACGCCGATCGCCGGGGTCATCGGCGCCGATGTGCTGAGCGCGGTGATCGTGGAGGTCGATTTCCGGCCCTGCCGCGTCGAACTGCATGCGGCGGCCGAGGCCCCAGCGCCCAAGGCCGGCGCCCAGGGCCAGGATCTGAGCTGGAGGGCGGGACGGCCCGTGATGTGGGCGGCGGTCAGCGATGGGGCCAGCGCCCGGCGGGTCCTGGTGGCGCCCTCCACCGGCCTCGATGCGGCCGTTCGCCTGGGGGCCGGAACGGTCGATGTCGCCACCCTTCCCTCGCTGGAGTCCCTCGCCCCCTACGAAACGGGCCGGGCAGACCTTCGGGCCCTGTCCCTGGGCGGCGCCCTGTTTGAGAACCTGCCGACGGGGCTGAGCGGCGATGAGGTTAGCGCCGTCGGTCCGGCCGTTCTGGAGCGCTGGCGCCTGCGCTTTGATTTTCCCGCCGGGCGGCTGCTGTTGATCGCCGACGACGGCCCATGAAAAAGCCCGCCGGGTCGCGCCGGCGGGCTCAATCGGTGAGGCTGGACGACGTTGCCTAGTGGGCGACGTTGCGCCAGATCCGGCGGTAGCTGGCATAGAGCAGGCCCGCGAAGATCACGAGATAGATCATCGCGCCAAAGCCGAAGGCCTTGCGCTCTTCCATCTTGGGCTCGGCGGCCCAGGCCAGGAAGGCGGCCACGTCCTTGGCCTGCTGGTCGATGGTCGACGGCGTGCCGTCGTCGAAGGTCACCTTGTCCGGCGCCAGCTGCGGCGGCATGGCGATGAAGCCGCCGGGCGGGGCATGGCCCTCGCCGGTCCAGAACGGCGTCGTGTCACCGGCCATGTAGGGATTGTAGTGCTGGCCGACAGCCACCTGCAGTCCGGCCGGCGGGTCGCGATAGCCCGACAGCAGGGAATAGATGTAGTCCGCGCCATGGTGACGGGCCTTGGCCATCACCGACAGGTCCGGCGGCAGGGCGCCGCCATTGCTGGCCCGGGCCGCCGCCTCGTTGGGGAAGGGGCTCGGAAAGGCGTCGGCCGAGGTGCCGGGGCGCTGGATGACGTCGCCGGTCTCGGAGTCGATGTCGTTGATCTGATATTCCGCCGCGATGGTCTTCACGTACGGGTTGTCGTTGGGGTTGCTGTAGTCCGGATCGTAGAAGGGCCCGCCCTTCTGGCCGAGGTTCCGGAAGGAGAGCAGCTCCATGCTGTGGCAGGCCGCGCAGACCTCCCGATAGACCTTGTAGCCGCGCTGCAGCTGGGCCTGGTCGAACGTGCCGAACGGGCCCTTGAAGCTGAAGTCCACGTGCTTGGGGGGCGCGGCCTCCCCGGCGGCGAGCGCCGGGCCGCCCACCAGGGCCAGCCCGAGCGCGGCCAGAGCGATACCTTTACGCAGCATCTGGGCTCAACCCTTCTTTTCAGGCGCAGCCGTCGCGCCGGCCGGCGTGCTCGCCGGATGGGACAGGACAGGCGTGGAGATCGATTCCGGCTGGGGCAGCGGCGTCTCGGTGAGGCCAAGAAGCGGCAGGATCACCAGGAAGTAGCCGAAGTAGTAGAGGGTGGCCAAGCGCGACAGCCAGACCATGCTGTTCAGGTCCGCGTCGATCAGGGTGAAGGTCGACAGACCCGGGATCACATGGTTGTCGGGCAGCTGACCGCCGCAATAGCCGAGCACCAGGCAGGCCAGGACGAAGATCAGGAAATAGAGCTTGCCCGTCGGCCGGTAGCGCATGGACCGCACCTTGGAGGTGTCGAGCCAGGGCAGGACGAACAGCACCGCAATGGCGCCGAACATCAGGATCACGCCGCCCAGCTTGTCCGGCACCGCCCGCAGGATCGCGTAGAACGGCAGGAAGTACCATTCCGGAACGATGTGCGACGGGGTCACCAGCGGGTTGGCCGGGATGTAGTTATCCGCGTGGCCAAGGGCGTTCGGATTGTAGAACAGGAAGCTGGCGAACAGGATCAGGAAGAGCACGATCGCGAAGCCGTCCTTCACCGTATAGTACGGGTGGAACGGCACGGTGTCGGCCTTGGACTTCACGTTCACGCCGGTCGGGTTGTTGTTCCCCGGCACGTGCAGCGCCCAGATGTGCAGGCCGACGACGCCGGCGATCATGAACGGCAGCAGGAAGTGCAGCGAGAAGAAGCGGTTCAGCGTGGCGTTGTCCACGGCGAACCCGCCCCACAGCCAGGTGGTGATCGCCTCGCCGACGATCGGCAGGGCGCCGAACAGGTTGGTGATCACGACCGCGCCGTGGAAGCTCATCTGACCCCAGGGCAGCACATAGCCCATGAAGGCGGTGGCCATCATCAGCAGATAGATGATGCAGCCCAGGATCCACAGGACCTCGCGGGGCGCCTTGTAGGACCCGTAATAGAGGCCGCGGAACATGTGGATGTAGACCGCGATGAAGAACATCGAGGCCCCGTTGGCGTGCATGTAGCGCACCAGCCAACCATAGTTCACGTCGCGCATGATGCGCTCGACCGAGGCGAAGGCGTGGTCGATGTGCGGCACATAGTGCATGGCCAGCACGACGCCGGTGACGATCTGAATCATCAGGCAGACCGCGAGGATGCCCCCGAAGGTCCACCAGTAGTTCAGGTTCTTGGGCGTCGGATAATCGACGACGCTGTCCCAGCCGAGCCGGATGATCGGCAGGCGCGTATCGAGCCAGCGCTCGACGCCCGTCTTGGGTTCATAGGTGGAATGTCCGCTCATCGCTGTCAGCCCACCTTGACCGTCGTATCGGAAAGGAATTCGTAGTCCGGCACCGCCAGGTTCAGGGGCGCAGGCCCGCGGCGGATACGGCCGGAGGTGTCGTAGTGCGAGCCATGGCAGGGGCAGAACCAGCCGCCGAAATCGCCGCCGCCGAAGGTCGGCACGCAGCCCAGATGGGTGCAGGAGCCGATCAGGATCATCCACTCGGCCTTGCCGGGCTTGTGGCGCTCGGCATCGGTCTGCGGGTCGGGCAGGTTGGCGTTGTCGTCAGCGACGGCCGCGGCGATCTCGGCCTCGGTGCGGCGGCGGATAAACAGCGGCTTGCCCCGCCACTTGATCGTCACCTGCTGGCCAAGGGCCACCTTCGTCAGGTCGAAATCGACCGAGGCGAGCGCCAGGGTGTCGGCCGAGGGGTTCATCTGGTCGATGAACGGCCAGGCCAGAGCGCCCACGGCGCCCACGGCGGCTGCGCCTGCGGCGATATGGATGAAGTCGCGCCGGTTCGGGTCTTCGCCCGAGGCGTGATGATCGGGATTTTCGCCCACGACGGTGTCAGCCACCTTTAAGCTACCCTTCGGTTGAGGCGGGGGCTCCACGAAGAACCACCGCCCGTTCGGACGCTCACGACAAATCTCGCGGCGCCCCGCCTTCGGCCCGACCAGAAGCTCTGGTACAGGCCTGTTTCGGAACCCATACAGGGACGGAAGAGTTTTCGCACTGCATCGCCGCAAAACAAACGCGGCGTCGCGTCGCGATTCGTCTCACGCCCCCGACCAATCCCGTGGCTGGATCGCTTAGAATGCGTTTGGCGCTTTTTCAACCGGACATTCCGCAAAACGTTGGCGCAGCGCTTCGGCTTGCCGCCTGCCTCGACATCGACCTTGAGGTGATCGAGCCCTGCGGATTCCCGCTATCCGATAAGGCGGTGCGCCGCGCAGCCCTCGATTACGGCCGGCTGGCCCGCTGGACGCGGCGCTCCGGCTTCGCCGAATTCATGGCCGCGCCCGAACGCGCCGAGGGCCGGCTGGTGCTGTTCACCACCCGCGGCGCCCAGCCCCTGCACAGCTTCGCCTTCCAGCCAGGCGACACTTTGCTGTTCGGCCGCGAGAGCCAGGGCGTCCCGCCCGAGGTGCACGCCGCGGCCGAGGCGCGCCTGTTGATCCCTCTGGCCCCGGAGGCCCGGTCGCTCAATCTCACCGTTTCGGCGGCCATCGGTCTTTCGGAAGCGTTGCGCCAGACCGGCGGATTCCCTAAGCCCCTGGTCCCATGACAGACGCCGCCGATCTCGCCGCCACGCTCGACGACCGCAACACCCGCGCCCGGGCCTGGTTCGACGCCCTTCGCGACCAGATCGTCGCCACCTTCGAACAGCTCGAGGACGAGGCGCCGGCCGACCTCTATCCCGGCGATCCCGGCCGCTTCGAACTGACTCCATGGGACCGGCCGGCCGGCGGCGGCGGGGTGATGGGCTTCATGCAGGGCGGCCGGTTCTTCGAGAAGTGCGGCGTCCATATCAGCCTGGTGCACGGGGTGTTCACCCCGGAGATGGCGGCCACCATGCCCGGGGCCGACAAGGACCCCCGCTTCACCGCCACCGGCATCAGCCTGATCGCCCACATGCGCAATCCGCATGTGCCGGCCGTGCATATGAACACCCGCTTTCTGGCCACCAGCCAGAGCTGGTTCGGCGGCGGCGCCGATCTGACGCCGACCCAGGACTATCAGCGCAATCAGGAAAATCCGGACGCCGTCGCCTTCCACGGCGCCTTGAAGGCCGCCTGCGACCGGCACGATCCGAGCTGGTACGAGCCCTACAAGGCCCGCTGCGACGAGTACTTCTTCCTGCCCCATCGCAACGAACCGCGGGGAATCGGCGGGATCTTCTACGACCACCACAATTCCGGCGACTGGGAGCGGGACTTCGCCTTCACCCAGGACGTGGGCCGCGCCTTCGCCGAGGTCTATCCGGCCATCGCCCGGGGCCGGATGGCCACCCCCTGGACCGAGGCCGACCGCCAGGAGCAGCTGGTGCGCCGGGGCCGCTATGTGGAGTTCAACCTGCTCTACGACCGGGGCACCATGTTTGGCCTGAAGACCGGCGGCAACATCACCTCGATCCTCTCCTCCATGCCTCCCATGGTCAGCTGGCCCTGATCGGCGTGCGCCCTGGGTTTGCCTCATGGACCTCGGCTGTGCGAGGATTGGGCATGCGAAATCTGATGTTTACGGTCGTGGCTGGCGCTTTTCTCGCCGCCTGCGGGCCGCAAGGTTCCCCCGCCAATGATCGTTCAGAGGTCCCGGCCCCCGCGCCCAAGCCGGCGGTCGTCGGCCCCATCCTGATCACCTTCAGCGAGCAGGGGGCTGGCGAAATCGATGGCCAGACAGCCATGGACGTCCGCCAGCTGGGCGGGCTGTTTCCGGAGTCCAC
This sequence comes from uncultured Caulobacteraceae bacterium, assembly GCA_937910255.1. Taxonomy (GTDB): domain Bacteria; phylum Pseudomonadota; class Alphaproteobacteria; order Caulobacterales; family Caulobacteraceae; genus Phenylobacterium. The sequence goes on from CALEOQ010000357.1 coordinate 5,943, forward strand.
GGTTCAGCGGGCGCCGCCCACCGGGGGGAATACGACCCCGACCATTACGGTGCGGCGGGACGACGGGCTGGAGCTTGACCTTCAGTCGGCGGCCGAGGCGCCGACCGTCGGGCGCATCTTTGGTCGCGCAGGCCCGGTCACCGGGCCGCAGGGCGAGGAGATCGGCGCCTCCTGGACGGAGATGGGCTTCCAGACCGAAACCTGCGTCCGGGGCTCGGGCGAGATGACCGCCAGCCTAATCTGCTACCGACAGGGGGCCCCGCGGCTCGGCTATGTGTTCGGCCTGCCCGGCTTCACCGGCCCCGCCAACGCCGTGCCCGAGGCCGATTTCCTGACCGACAATGCGCGGCTCACCGCCTTCATGTGGTCGGCCCAGGCTGGCTAGGTGATGTCGTCCAGCAGGGCGACAAAGCCGTCGGGTGAGAGCGGCTGGGGATTGGCCGCCTGGCTCTCGACGCTGGCCACCAGCAGAGCCGCCACGGCGCTGGCGACGACGAAGATCAGCTTCGGGGCTTTCATGCCGGGCTCCCTGGGATGGCCTGCGGTCTCCAACCCCTAACCTCTTCGGGCCGGGATCGTTGCGAGAAAGGCGTCGATCCAGCCGCCGACCCGCAAAGCATCGTTGGGCGCCGCATAACTGGCCACCGCCTGATCGGCCTGCGCATCGTCATAGCGGCTGCCGCGGCGGGCCTCGATCAGGGCCTTCGCATAGGCCGGCTCGAACTCCGGATGCAGCTGGATGGATATGGCCGGCTGGTCGTCATAGGCCAGCATGCCGAACGGTGTGAATCCGCTGGCGGCCACCACCCGGGCGCCCGGCGGCGGCGCGACCACCTGGTCCTGATGCGAGGCGGCGACGGCGATGGGCGCGGCGCGGTCCATCCAGGCGGCCGGGTCCCTCACCTCATAGGTGTGAAGACCGACGCCCCAGCCCTTGGGGGACTTGATCACCTGGCCGCCGAAGGCCTGGGCCATGATCTGATGGCCAAAACAGACGCCCACCAGCCCCGCACGCCCCTTGGCCGCCCGCAGGAAGTCGCTGAGCGTCTCGATCCAGGGCAGAGGGTCATAGACGCCGGCCGAAGAGCCGGTGACCAGATAGGCCTCGCAGACCTCCGGCGCCGACGGCAGCTCGCCGGCCTCGGCGTCGAACACCACATAGTCGTGGGCGTCTGGCCCCAACAGGGCCTGAAACATGGTCGGATAGTCGCCGAACTGCGCCTCCAGCGGCGCCGGGGGCGCGCCGGTCTTGAGGATGCCGAGCTTCATGGGCGGTCCTTAGTAGGCCATGCCCTGGGCGACGGCCTTGAGCTTCTCGATGGCCGAGAACTTGTCGTCGAGGAAGTCGTGGTCGATCCACCAGTCCTCGACCTCCTGCAGCACCTGGCCGACCATAGGCCCCTTGGGCACGCCGGCATGGACCACCTCTTCCCCGGTCAGCGGGAAGGGCGGCGGGCTCCAGCTGTCGCCCAGGGCCAGCAGGCCGCGCCATTGGGCGGCGGTGGCGGTGCGGTTCGACCGCGCCCAGGCGAGCTTGACCCGGTCGTGGAAGGTCTGGGCGCCCAGGGCGTAGACCGCCCGGCGGGATTCCCGCGGGCTCATCCAGCTGGTGATCCGCGGCCCCTGCCCCTTGGCGGCGACCAGGCGGTCCCGCTCGGCGTTGGAGAGGCGAAGACGTTCAGCCGCCTGGGCCACGCCGATCTGGTCGGCCGGCAGCAGGCAGGCCAGCCGCAGGATCGGATCGCATTCGAAGAGCATCTCGCTCTCGATCTCCACCAGGGCCTCGAAGTCGTGCAGATCGTCCACGGGCGGCAGGATCACGGCCAGCACGCCGGTCTCGGCCATCAGCCGCACGCTGGCCCGCGGATCGTCGGCGGCCAACAGCTTGAGCAGTTCCTTGGAAACCCGCTCGCCCGGCCGGTCGGTCAGGGCGTCGCGCAGGGCCTCGCAGGCCGCCAGGGCCTCGGGATCGGGGGCGCCGCGGCCGTACCAGGCGTGGAAGCGGAAGAACCGCAGGATGCGCAGATAGTCCTCGGCGATCCGCGTCCGGGCCTCGCCGACAAAGACCACCTGCCCCGCCCGCGCGGCCGCAAGGCCGGTCCCCAGGGGGTCGTGGATCGTCCCGTCGCGGGCGGCATAGAGGGCGTTGAGGGTGAAGTCCCGGCGCTGGGCGTCCTCGGCCCAGTCGGTGGTGAAGGCCACCACGGCGCGGCGGCCGTCGGTCTCCACATCCCGCCGCAGGGTGGTGATCTCCAGGGTGTGACCGTGAGCCAAGGCGGTGACCGTGCCGTGGTCAATGCCGGTGGGAATGGCCTTCAGACCCGCCGCGACCAGGGCCGCAGTCACCTCGTCAGGGGTCAGGGTGGTGGCGATGTCGATGTCGCTGACCGGCTGCCCGATGATGGCGTTGCGCACCGCGCCGCCCACCACCCGGGCGCAGCCGGCGCCGCCCCGGGCTTCCAGGGCGTCGAACACCGAAGCCGTCGCCGGCGCGCTCAACCAGGGGCGTGGACCAAGGCTCTCGCTCATGGGGCGGGTGTTCCCTTTTCCTCGAAGCGGCCTGGGGTGACCCGGCCGCCTTCTGTGACTTCCGCCGGCACATAGACCTCGCCGCGGTTGTCCGATTGGAACACGACCATGAACAGCAGCGAAAGGCCAAACAGCAGCGCTGAGCCTGTGGCCAGCCAGGCCCAGGGGGTCGCGCCCATGGGGCGGCCGGTGCGCTTGGAATATTCGGCCCAGATGAACCAGACCACGAAGGGCAGCGCGATCAGCACCGAGCGGAGAAGAAAGACCCTAAGCAACCGCGCCTCCATAGAGCCGGTCATAGAGCGACCGCAGCATGCCGGCCGTGGCGCCCCAGATGAACCGGTTCTCGTGCGTCATGGCGTAGAAGCGCCGGAGCTGGCCGGAAAACTCCCGCTCGTGCTCTTCGTGATTGGCCGGGTCCATCAGGAAACCGAACGGCGTCTCGAACACGTCGGCCACTTCGGCGGGATTGGGGGCTAGCGTGAAGTGCGGCTCGATGAAGCCCACCACCGGCGTCACCAGAAAGCCCGTGCCCGTACGATAGGGGGTCGACAGCCCGCCGAGGGTGACCAGGGCGCGGGGGATGCCCACCTCCTCCTCGGTCTCCCGCAGGGCCGTCTCCCAGATGGTCTCGCCGGGATCGCGGCGGCCGCCGGGAAAGGCGATCTGGCCGGTGTGGCGGCGCAGGGTGTCAGCCCGCCGGGTCAACAGCACCGAATAGCCCTGCTCGCGCTCGATCAGCCCCACCAGCACGGCGGCCGGGGTCAGGGGCGCTGGCTCCTCGCTGAGGTCGGCCGAACGTGGCCCGTCGTCCGACGCCACGACGCCGTCGACCGGATCGCGATCCTCCAGGGGGTCGAGCCGCTGGGTGATCCATTCGCGTAGCGCCCCGACGGGCGAACTGGGACTCACGAGACCGGCGCCTCCGACCGGCCAAGCGGAAACCAGGTTCCGGCCGATTCGACCCCCAGCACCCCATCCCGCTCCTGCGCCATCTCCACCAGTTGGTAGAAGACCGGGCGGCTGATCAGCGCCTCCAGCCCGCGGCGCACATGCAGATAGGGCCGCGGCTCCTGGGTGGCCGGGTCGATCTCGACGCGAAGGGCGTTGTCGGGGCCGGCCTCGACCACATCGCCGACATTGGTGGCGAAGGCCAGGACGGGTGATCCGTCCGATCCGGTGGCGACGTCCAGGCCCGTGGCGATGAAGGGCGCGTCCTCCACGGTGATCTTCATCTTCTCCACCGGCGTCACCAGCCAGTAGCCGTCCGGATCCTTGCGCAGGACGGTGGAGAACAGCCGCACCAGGGCCGCCCGGTTGATGGTCGCGCCTTCATGAATCCAGCGGCCATCGGCGGTGATGACGATGTCGATCTCGCCGGAATGGGCTGGAGTCCAAAGGTGGACGGGGGGCAGGCCCCGGCCCGGCGCCTGCTTGGCCGCCGCGATCACACCATCCAGGCCAGCCTGGGAGTCGAGCTCTGTCATACCCGGAAGGTAGGCGTGTGCGGCAGGCGCCTCAAGGCGCCGTAACGGCGCCCTCCAGCGGGGTCTGGCCCTGCTCCTGATCCCGCAGGCGCTTCAGCAGCAGCCGGCGGGGATCGACCGGACCCGGCATCACCACGCCCGCCGTCGCCTCGGCCGAAAAGCCCAGCCGGCCGAAGAAGGGCGGATCACCCACCAGCAGCACCTCGGCAAAGCCCGCCGTGGCGGCCGCCGCACAGGCGGCCTCCACCAGCCGGGCGCCGGCCCCCAGACGCCGGGCTGCGGCGTCCACCGCCAGCGGACCCAGGAAGATCAGCCGGCGCTCGCCCACAGCGATCTCAGACTGGCGCACCACGCCCACCAGCCGCGCGCCTTCCCAGGCGCAGAAGGACAGATCGGTCCGCAGGGGGGCGAACTCCCGCACCCGCTCCGACGCCTTGGCCAAGCGGCCGGGACCAAAGGCGTGGTCCAGCAACGCCTCGATGGCGGGGCCATCCTGCGGCGTCTCTAATCGGATGTCGGGGGCCGGACTCGGGACGGAGTCCGCAAGGGGAATGAAGGCGGCGGTCATGGGCGAACTTTGCAGGCTGCGAGACAGACGGACCCGGCCCGCGACTTCGGCGGCGCCAGGCGGCTCTAGAGGACGCGGATCTCGCGTCCGGTTCGTCGCAGCGCACGCATGGCGCCCTCGCGGTCAGCCTCGGCGATCATGTCGCCCGAAGCGCGCCCGATAAGGCCACCGCGACCGCAGGTCAATGGAAACCGAATCGGCCGTTGCCGGGGGCGCCTGCGCGGGCCAAGTTGCGCCGCCCATGTCCCAGTCCCCTCCCGAGTCGCCGGCGTCAGACCCCCTCCCCTCCGCCCGCGCCCTGCTGGGTCAGCGGAGCTATCTGCTGTTCTGGGGCTCGCGATGGGCCAGCTCGATCGGCGTTCAGGTGCAGAGCGTCGCCCTGGGCTGGCAGATCTACGAGCTGGCGCGCCGGACCATGGACGTCGCCGAGGCCGCCTTCGTGGTCGGCATGGTGGGGCTGGTCACCTTCATTCCGGTCTTCCTGCTGACCCTGCCGGCCGGCGAGGCCGTGGACCGCTATGACCGGCGCAAGATTCTGCTGGCCTGCTACGCCGTCGAGATGACCAGCGCCGGCATACTGGCCGTCGCCACCTGGCGTGACTTCGCCTCGGTGCCGCTGCTGCTGTGCGTGGCGGCGATCTTCGGCGCCGGCCGGGCCTTCATGTCCCCGGCCGGCACGGCCCTTGGCCCCATGCTGGTGCCCCGCAGCCTGCTGCCGCGGGCCATCGCCTGGAATTCGCTCGCCTGGCAGACCGCCGCCATCGCCGGCCCGGCCATCGGCGGGCTGCTGCTGGCCCGCTCCACGGCGCTGGCCTATGAGACCGCCTTCTGCCTCTACGTCGCCGGCGCCACCCTCACCTTCTTCATCAACGGCCGCACCAAGCCTGACCTTCAGCCGGGCTCGCGCCTGGCCCTGATCAAGGAGGGCCTGGTCTATGTGTGGCGCCAGAAGATCGTGTTCGGCGCCATCTCGCTCGACCTGTTCGCCGTGCTGCTCGGCGGCGCCACGGCCCTGCTGCCGGTCTTCGCCCGCGACATCCTGCACGTGGGCGAGGAGGGCTTTGGCCTGTTGCGGGCCGCGCCGGCCATGGGGGCGACCCTCATCGCCCTGGTGCTGGCCGCCCGGCCGATCCGCTCCAACGCCGGGGTCACCATGTTCGCCGGGGTCGCGGTGTTTGGCCTGGCGACCATCGTCTTCGGGGTCTCGCGCTCGCTCTGGCTGTCGGTGGCGGCGCTGGCCATCCTGGGCGGGGCCGACATGCTCAGCGTCTATGTGCGCCAGACCCTGATCCAGCTGGTCATTCCCGACAATATGCGCGGCCGGGTGGCGGCGGTCTCGACCCTGTTCATCGGCGCGTCCAACGAACTGGGCGAGTTCCGGGCCGGGGTCTTCGCCCGTTTCATGGGGGTGGTGGCGGCCGCCGTGGTCGGCGGCGTCGGCACGTTGATCGTGACCGGCCTTTGGGCCAAGCTCTTTCCCGACTTGCGCAAGGCTGACCGCCTCGAATAACAATCCGCGCAATATTCTTTTAGGGAGATAGATCCATGGGCGTATTAGACGGCAAGGTTGTCCTCGTCACCGGCGGCGGCAACGGTATTGGACGTGAGTGCGCGCTGATCGCCGCGCAACAGGGCGCCAAGGTCCTGGTGAACGACCTGGGCGGCGGCCTGAAGGGCGAAGACGAGGGTTCCGCGGGCCCGGCCGAACAGGTCGCCCAGGAAATCCGCGCCGCCGGCGGCGAAGCGGCCTCCAACTCCGAGAGCGTCACCAACTACAAGGCGGTCGAGGGCATGGTCGAGCAGGCCATGGACACCTTCGGCGGCCTGCATGCGGTGATCAATCCGGCCGGCATCCTGCGTGACGTGATGTTCCACAAGATGTCGGAAGACGACTGGGACAAGGTCATCGACGTGCACATGCGCGGCTCGTTCAACGTCGCCCGCGCCACCATCGAGCTGTTCCGCAACCAGAACGACGGCGCCTACATGTTCTTCACCTCGACCTCGGGGCTGTTGGGCAATATCGGCCAGGCCAATTACGGCGCGGCCAAGATGGGGATCGCCGGCCTGTCGCGGATCATCGCCATGGAAGGCGAGCGCAACAACGTCCGCTCCAACTGCCTGGCGCCCGTCGCCTGGACCCGCATGACCCAGTCGGTCCCGGTGAAGGACGAAGCCGCCGCCAAGCGCCGCGAGGCCATGGCCCAGGCGATCCGTCCCGACCAGCCGGCCCGCCTGTCGGTGGCCCTGGTCTCCCCGGCCGCCGCCCACGTCTCGGGCCAGGTGTTCGGCGCCTCGGGTGAGAACATCATCCTCTACTCGCAGCCCCGTCCGATCTCGACCCAGACCAAGGAAGAGGGCTGGAGCGTCGACACCATCCTGTCGGAAGCCGTCCCGGCCATGAGCGAGAAGTTCTTCCCGCTGTCGCGCGGCCCGCTGGCCAGCCAGGGCGCCGCGCCGGCCAAGGCCGGCTCGTAAGACCTAGCCGCTCGTTCAGAGCTCGAAACGACGAGGCCCCGGTTCGCAAGCGCCGGGGCCTTTTCGTTGGCCCAAAGGGGTTGACCGTCAGGTCAGACGAGATCGTGGCCCGCCGCCGTCTCAGGCCGCGTTGATCTGATCCCTCAGGGCTTGGATCTGCTTGTTCAGCGCTTCCAGCTCCGGGCCGGACATCCTGGAACGGGCGATCAGGTGGTCGCCAAGACAGTCACACCTTTCAAGCAGGGCCTGGCCATCGGCCGTCAGCTTCACCTCCACCCGGCGTTCGTCCTCGAGGCTGCGCGTCCGGGTCAGCAGGCCTGCGGCCTCAAGACGCTTCACCAGGGGGGTCACGGTGCTGGATTCCAGATCCAGGCGCGCGGCGACGCCGCCGATGGTCAGGCCGTCGACCTCCCCCAGCACGCTCAGCACCAGATACTGCGGATAGGTCAGTCCCAACTGGTCGAGCAGGGGCTTGTAGGCCCGGGTGACCGCCATGCTCGTGGCGTACAGGGTGAAGCAAATCTGTTGGTCCAATGGGCGCACGTCGCCGCTCTCCTTCTGTCGTAAAACCTTCTTATCACAACAATAGATGTCGCGATAAGAAATATGTGGACAGGCCGGAACGGCGCAGCTAGACATTCCTTTATCGCGATAATCGTTGTCGCAGACACCAATGGAGACGACCATGACTGTGTCCAACCAAGCGTCCCGCCGCGGGATCATGACCGCCAGCCTCGGACTCGCCGCCCTCTCGGCCGCCACCGTCGGCCAGGCCGCTGAGCCTGCGCCTTCGCCGTCCGCAGCACGCGGCGCCGACCGCGCCGAAAGCGGCTATGTGACCACGCAAGACGGCGTGCAGATCTTCTACAAGGACTGGGGTCCCAAGGACGCCCAGCCGGTCGTCTTCCATCACGGCTGGCCCCTGTCGTCCGACGACTGGGACGCCCAGATGATGTTCTTCCGGCTACAGAACTATCGGGTGATCGCCCACGACCGGCGGGGCCATGGCCGCTCGACCCAGACCGACAGCGGCAACGAGATGGACACCTACGCCGCCGACGTCATCGCGCTCGCCGACGCCCTCGACCTGAAGAACGCCATCCACGTCGGCCACTCCACCGGCGGCGGCGAGGTCGCCCGCTATGTGGCCCGCGCCAAGCCGGGCCGGGTCGCAAAGGCCGTGCTGATCGGCGCCGTGCCGCCGATCATGCTGAAGACGCCGGCCAATCCGAACGGCCTGCCCATGGCGGTGTTCGACGGCTTCCGCACCTCCCTGGTCGCCAACCGCGCCCAGTTCTTCCGCGACATCCCCGAGGGTCCGTTCTTCGGCTTCAACCGTCCCGGCGCCAAGGTCAGCCAGGGTCTGGTCGACAACTGGTGGCGGCAGGGCATGACCGGCGGCGCCAAGGCGCACTATGACTGCATCAAGGCCTTCTCGGAGACCGACTTCACCGAGGACCTCCGCCAGATCGACGTGCCCGTGCTGATCATGCATGGGGAAGACGACCAGATCGTCCCCATCGCCAACAGCGCCCACCTGGCCATCAAGCTGGTGCGTCAGGGGACGCTGAAGACCTATCCCGGCCTGCCCCACGGCATGGCCTCGACCCACCCCGACCTGATCAACGCCGACCTGCTGGCCTTTTTCAGGGCCTAGGCTGGCCGACCAGAACGCACGAGAAGGCCCCGGTTCGAGAGAGCCGGGGCCTTTTCGGCCCTTGGGAGCCTAGCGACTCATCGCGCCTCCGCGTGAGGGTCCCTGACCTAATCCGTCTCCCGACCGAAGGCCTTGCGCAGTTCGTCCTTGGCCGCCTCGAGGGTGTCGCGGCGTTCCTTCGACAGGTTGTCGCCGGCGCGGTTGATATAGAAGGTCAGCATGGACATGGCCGACTGGAAGGGCGTGCCCTTCTTGCGGTGGCTGCGCTCGGCCGAGCGCTTGAGCGAGGCGGCGATCTCGGCTGGATCGTCGCGGGTGAAGACATCGTCTTCCAGGTCCAGCGCGTCGCTGTGTTCGGTCACGTCCTGGGACCATTTGTCGGTGTCGCGGGTCATCGGATCTCCTCCTGACCGGAAGAACTCGCGCGTCCAACCTGCGGTTTCGGCTCGTCGGTTAAGCAGCTGCTTGACTCTTCCAGCGCCCCGGCTAAACACTTAAGTCAATGCTACAGCAACCCGAACCCCTCGACGTCGCCTTCCAGGCCCTGTCCGATCCGGGCCGCCGCGCCATGGTTGAGCAGCTGAGTCTTGGGCCGGCCTCGGTCAGCGATCTGGCCCGCCCCCTGCCCATGACGCTCTCGGCCGTGGTCCAGCACCTGAAGGTCCTCGAAGAGGCGGGGCTGGTGAAGAGCCAGAAGGTGGGGCGCGTGCGCACCTGCAGCCTGGAGATCGGGGCCATCGCCCAGATCGAAATCTGGATCGCCGAGCGCCGACGGTTCTGGATGCAGCAATACGACCAGTTGGAGGCCTATCTGGCCCAGACCGCCCCGCAGGAGCCGGACCAATGACGCTGATCAACGCCACCTTCACCATCGAGCGGGTGCTGGCCGCCACGCCAGCCCGGGTGTTCGCCGCCTATTCGAGCCTGGAGGCCAAGATGGCCTGGTTCAAGGCGCCGGCCGATATCGAGACCCTGGACCGCGACTTCGACTTCCGCGTCGGCGGCAAGGAGCGGTTCCACGCCCGCTGGCCGGACGGCAGGGTCACCGACTTCCAGGCCACCTATCACGACATCGTCGAGAACCAGCGGATCGTGCTGGTCTACGACATGTTCCACAACGACGAGAAGCTGTCGGTGTCGCTCCAGACCCTGGAGTTCCGCGCGCAGGGCGACAAGACCCGGCTGATCCACACCGAGCAGGGCTCCTATTTCACCGGCGGGGTGGAGGCGGTTCGCGGCCGAGAGCACGGCACGACCTGGCATGTCGACAACCTGGTCGCCCTGATGGAGGGGCGGGAAGCCCGAGCCTTCGCATGACCCTGGAATTTTTCGCCCACCCCTTCTCGTCCTACTGCCAGAAGGCGCTGATCGCCTTCTATGAGAACGACGTCCCCTTCACGTACCGGATGCTGGAGGATCCCGGCGTCGGCGACGAGTTCGCCGCCCTCTGGCCGATGAGGCGCTTCCCGATCCTAAGGGACGATGGCCGCGTGGTGCTCGAGGCCTCGGTCATCATCGAATATCTGCAGGTCCATCATCCGGGGCCGGTGAAGCTGATCCCGGAGGATCCCGACCTGGCGATGGAGGCGCGCATGCTGGACCGCGTCTTCGACAACTACGTCATGACGCCCCAGGGCAAGTTCGTCTACGACTCCCTGCGCCCCGCCGACCATCGCGATCCCCTGGGTGTGGATGAGGCGCGCCAGATGCTGGAGACCAGCTATGCCTGGCTGGACCGGCGGATGCAGGATCGCACCTGGGCCGTGGGCGAGACCTTCACCCTGGCCGACTGCGCCGCGGCCCCGTCGCTCTTCTATGCCGACTGGACCTATCCGATCCCGGAGGCCTGCGCCGCGCTCAAGGCCTATCGCCAGCGGCTGCTGGAGCGGCCCTCCTTCGCCCGGGCGGTGAACGAGGCCCGGCCTTTCCGCCACTATTTCCCGCTGGGGGCGCCGGACCGGGACTAGGCGCGACCGTGGCGCCGATCTTGCTTAACGGCAGGCGAGATCGAGCAACGGAGCCGAACCATGGTCGCCAGCATCGGCGCATCCAACCCCTTCGCCGCCATGGCCGCCGCCGCCAACAGGCCGACCTCGAAAGAGGTCACGCTGGAGTCCACGACGACCACGAGCCCGCGCGACGAGATCCAGCAGGCCGGCGGATTCTACGAGTGGCAGAAGAAGGTCAAGCGCGAGAAGCTCGAGGCGATGATCCGCGAGCAGGTGGAGACCGAGTTCGCCGCCCAGGGCGGCGGCGATCCGCAGGCGCTGAAGTCCGCCATCGCCGAAGAGATCGCCAAACGCCTGCGCGAAGCCATCGAGCAGGAAGCCAAGGCCGACGCTCAGTCCGGCGAGGCCAAGGGCGCCATCATCGATATCGCGGTTTAACGCTGACAGATAGATTTGTCGCAATGCGCCCCTAGGTAGCTGGCATGTTCGCGAGCCTCCCAGAAATGATGCCAGCCGCGGGGGTTGTTGGCCTTTCGGTTGCTGTAGCCGGCTGCGGAGTCGTCACCGGGGAGACAGCGTTGGGCTGGGCGAATGGGGCGCAAAAGATTCCCGCGACAGCAGCAACCGTGTTCGAGGCGGCATCACTCGGGAAGCCGGTGTTTGCATGCATAGTTGTCCGACTCGTACAGGCGGGCATGTTTGGGTTGGACGATGAGTTGCGTGCGCTAGCGCCCCTCGGGGACGAGGCCGGGAGCCTTCCCGGCCTGACTGTGCGGCACGTTCTTTCCCACACCAGCGGCTTGCCGAACTGGCGGGGCCCTGAGAGGCCGTTTTGCCTGTACGTCGCGCCCGGGGCGCGGTTCAGCTATTCGGGCGAGGCCTATGCCTTGCTGCAACGGGTCGTCGAGCAAGTGAGTGGTGAGACACTTGAGACTTTGGCGGAACGGCTAGTGTTCGGGCCGTTGGGCATGGTGAACTCAACCTTCGACGGTGCTACAGCGCTGAGACAGACACTGGCGGTCCCGCATGACGGCTCCGGGAACTCCCTAGCCAAAAAACTGGGACGGCCGAACGCCGCCTCATCTCTGCACACGACCGCTGCCGACTATGCGCGCTTCGTCGTGGCTGTGTTGGATGATCGCATGAGCCTGTCGAGTACAGGGTGGCTGGCTCCGCAGATGGCGGTTCCCGCGCGATTCTTCGAGGCGCTCGATCCAGCGGGCAAGCCCAGTGTAGATTCCGCAGTCGCCTGGGGGTTGGGATGGGGGTTGGAGACAGACGGAGCGGCTCTCTTCCACTGGGGCTCCAATCCGGGGTTCAAATCGTTCGTATTCGGATCGCGGCGTGATGGGCGGGCGCTCGTGACCCTCAGCACGGGAACGGCTGAACTCGGACTAGGAGCCGAGATGACGAAGTTCATGTTTGGAGGGTCGAGACCCTGTCTGGACTGGTTCGAACGTGGGTGAGGTGGACACCCAACCCGGTGTGCACGGGCCCTCGCGACAAGCGCGTGGGTGACCGGGGACGAGTTCAGGCCTCGCCCCTGGAGGCCCGCCCCTCAGCCGATCTTCACGCCCGGCGGCGGGACGGAGTCCTCCGGCACGAAGAAGTCGGGCATCAGGGGCGCGGTGGGATCGACGCGGTACTTGTCGAAGTCCCGTTCGCCCTCGCCATAGAGGAAGGTGTCGTCGATCAGGAAGTTGCCGCTGAAGTCCCGCGCGGGCTTGTTGAAGATGGCGTAGGCCGCATCAGCCATGATGTCGGTGGTGCGGCAGCTCTTCATGCCTTCTTCGCCGGCCAGGGCGAACTGGATGGCGGCGGTGGCGATGCCGGTCCGGGGCCACAGGGCATTGAAGGCGATCCCATCCTCGCGGAATTCCTCGGCCATGCCCAGCACGCACATGCTCATGCCGAACTTGGCCATGGTGTAGGCCACATGGCCTTTGAACCAGCGCGGGTTCATGTCCAGCGGCGGCGACAGCATCAGGACGTGGGGATTGGCGCTGCGCTTGAGGTGCGGAATGCAGGCCTTGGACGTCAGATAGGTCCCGCGCGCATTGACCTGGTTCATCAGGTCGTAGCGCTTCATCTCGGTCTGCAGGGTGCCGGTCAGCTGGATGGCCGAGGCGTTGTTCACGCAGATGTCGATGCCGCCGAACTTGGCCGCCGCCTGCTCGACGGCCTCCATCACATTGGCCTCGTCGCGGACGTCGACGATCAGCGGCAGGGCCTTGCCGCCGGCCTTCTCGATCTCCTCGGCGGCCGAATAGATGGTGCCGGGCAGGTGCTTGTGAGCCTCGGCGGTCTTGGCGGCGATGGCCACATTGGCGCCGTCGCGGGCGGCCCGCCGCGCGATGGCCAGGCCGATGCCGCGGCTGGCCCCCGTGACGAACAGGGGCTTTCCTTGCCGGCCCCTAGCGTCGCCCCCCCGGTTTCTTCCCCCCGGACCCACAGCCCCTCCGCCGCTTCCGGCTCCCGGGCCTCGTCCCTCACCCCCCGCCCGCCCCCCGGCGGCGGAGCCCGGGAATCGCTCTTGGTACGTTCCATCGTTCCACTCGCCTTGGCCTATATCCTGATGATGAGCCTCATGCTCTCAGGTAGCTGGATGTTGCAGGGAAGCGTCGAGGAACGATCAAACAAGCTCTTGGAATCTTTGCTGGCTTGTATCCGACCGGAAGAACTCAGGTACGGAAAGCTTCTTGGTGGGCTGAGTGTCGGTCTGCTCATGCTGCTGGTCTGGGCCGGATGCGCAGCTGTGGCCGCTTATGCCACTCAGGGGGTGATTGCCGATCTGATCCGCCCCGCGCTCGAGCCAATCGCATCTCCCGGCATCATTTTGGCGATCGTCTATTTCTTTATCGCCGGTTACATTGGCATTTCGGTCATTTTCGTTGCCATCGGAGCGATGGTGGATTCGATGAGCGAAGCACAGGGCTATCTCATGCCCGTCCTGCTCGCCATTCTTTTGCCCATCACATTCCTGCTGCAGGCCATTATCGCCGGGCAGGATGGGCTTCTAGTCCAGATTCTCACCTGGGTCCCGTTGTGGACGCCGTTTGCCATTCTCGCCCGCCTCGGCATGGGGGTCGAGACATGGGTTCTGCTGGGAAGCGGGTTATTGCTCGCCATCTCGATTGTGATCGAGCTCGTTTTCTTGGGGCGGCTGTTCCGGGCGAGCCTCCTTGCGACCGGGCAGAAGCCGACATTGAAGCGTATCCTGGAGCGGTTCACTGCGAAACCGGAATGAGAAGCATGCCATTAGGCGAATCGATCTAAACTGCTGCGTTGGAGCGTGCCAGGACCGTTCATCAGGCAAGAAGCTGGTGAATATCATGTCAGGTCCTCTTGCACGGGCTCCAGCTCCACTGAGGATACTATGAGAAAACTACGCGCAATCGTACTGATGACCGGACTTTCAGCTCTGATGGTTGCGCCAGCCGGCGCTTTCACGGATCCAACCAATTCGGACATCGCTCCTTACACTGCACTTTCGGGTGCCCCTA
>CALEOQ010000358.1 GCA_937910255.1 uncultured Caulobacteraceae bacterium
GTGGGCGTGGTGGGGGGGGGGGGGGCGGGGGCCGGCGGGGGGGGGGCGGCGCGGGCCGGGGGGCGGAGGCGGGGGCGGTAGTCGCGCGGGCGGTAGTTGGCGAGGGAGGGGTGGGGGGCAGGGCGGGGCAGGAGGGCGTGGGCGATCTCGGAATGGTCGCGGCTGCGCTGGTCGGTGTTGTCGATCATCATCGAGATCGGCGTGCCGGTGGTCACGGGCCCGCCGGTGCGGTCGTCTTCGAAGACGCCCGACAGGATGCGTACGGCGTCAGGCTCCTGGCGCTGGGTGACGAACTTGCCCTGGCCGGGCCTGCGCTGGTCGAGCCAGACCTGAACATCCTCCGCCGTGAGCGGGAGGCCGGCGGGGCAGCCATCGACGATGCAGCCCAGGGCTGGCCCATGGCTTTCGCCCCAGGTGGTGACGCGGAACAGATGGCCAAATGTGTTGTGCGACATGGCGGCGGTCTTAGCGCATTTCCCGGCGGGCGCCACGCCCCCGGCGTGACGCCTCAGGCCGCCCAGGCCGCAGCGAAACGACGAAGCAGGGTGCGCGCCGCGCTCGACGCCGTATCCCTTGCGGCCTGCAGGCGAATGAATATGTCGCCCTTCCGATCACGGCCCCGGGCCGGCAGGCCTTCGCCCGCCAGTCGGATAAGACCCCGGGCGGCGGCCTTCTGGGTGATCCAGATGTCCCGGGGGCCCAGGGGCGTCTCCACCTGGGTTCGCCCGCCCTGATTCATCAGGGCTCGGTCGAGCACGGCGGTCACCCATAGGTCGTTCCCGCGCACGATTAGCCGGCCATCGCCCCGCACCGCCACGCTCAGGAGTTCGCCGCCCACCCGCAGGCGATCGCCGCTGCGAAGGCCGGCCGGAACCGTGATGCGCAAGCGCCGCCCATCGCCCATCACATGCTCCAGCGCCCCGCCCTGAACCGCCAGAGTCGGGCTCACATTCAGCGTCGCGGCGTCTGTTGCGCGGCGGGTCTGGACGCTGGGGGGCTGACGGATCGAGGTGTCGGGACCAGGACCGCTACGAAGGGCGTCATAGGCCTGGACGAGGCGGCGGAAGGCTTCGGCGTCGCCGCCTTCGCGGTCGGGGTGAACGGCCTTGGCGCGGTTGCGGAAGGCGCGGCGCAGCTCGCCCGGCGAGGCCGCTGCGCCCACGCCGAGCATCTCCCGCGCCCGGCGCGCAGTCAGGGGCTGATCGGTCCCGCTCATAGGGCGAAGGTCATAGGCCAGGCGCCGTCAACGGCGCGTTAAACCCCTGACGCGCGACCGCCTGCGCGCTATAGGGCGCAGGTCATGTCAAAGACCCCGCCCCCCGAAGACTCTCTCATTCCCGCCTCGCCCAGCGAGGACGACTATGTGGCCCAGGTGACCAAGGCCGAGCCGCCGCCGCTGCTGTCGGAGGACGATCCCTTCGCCCTGTTCGCCGAGTGGCTGCGGGAGGCTGGCGCCAAGGAGCCCAACGATCCCAACGCCATGGCCCTGTCCACCGCCGATGCGGACGGCGCGCCCGACGTGCGCATGGTGCTGCTGAAGGACGTCGATCCCGACGGCTTCGTCTTCTACACCAATCTGGAAAGCGCCAAGGGCCGGCAGCTGGCCGACAATCCTCGCGCCGCCCTGCTGTTTCACTGGAAGTCCTTGCGCCGTCAGGTGCGGGTGCGCGGGTCGGTCGCCCCGGTCACGGCGGCCGAGGCCGACGCCTATTTCGCCACCCGGGCGCGGGCCTCGCAGCTGGGCGCCTGGGCCTCGAGCCAGTCGCGGCCCCTGCCAGACCGCCTGGCCCTGGAAAAGCGCATCGCCGAGACCGGCCTGCGCTTTGGCCTCGGCAAGGTGGAGCGGCCGCCCCACTGGTCGGGCTTCCGTCTGACGCCCTCGGTCATCGAATTCTGGCGCGACCGGCCGTTCCGTCTGCACGAACGCCTGGTCTTCGCCCGGGCCAGCGGCGGCTGGACCACCGAGCGGCTCTATCCGTGATGGGCGTCGTGTCTTGACCGATCCCGAAGAGGTCGAGGTCGCCAGTTGGCTCGAGGGCCAGGCCGAGCGACGCATCGACACCGCCTGCGCCCGGGTCTTCCTGACGCCGGAACGCGCCTTCAAGATCAAGCGCCGGGTGGAGCTGGGCTATCTGGACTATTCCACCCTGGAGCTGCGGCGATGGGCGCTGGACCGCGAGCTGCGGTTCAATCGGGCTGCGGCGCCCGACATCTACCGCACGGTGCGCACCATCAGCCGGGCGGCCGGGGGCGGCCTGGAGTTCGACGGCGAGGGGGAGCCGGTCGAATTCGCCCTTGAGATGCGCCGGTTCGATGAAAACGCCGTGCTGGCCGCCCAGCCCTGGGCGGTGGACGGCGCCCTGGCCGACAGCCTGGGCCGAACCGTGGCCGGGTTTCACGCCTCGGCGCCCCTGCGCCCCCAGGGCGGCGGCGGCCGGGCGCTGAAGTTCACCATCGATTCCAACGCCCACCTTCTGCGCGACCTGGCGCCGCGGCTGGGGGCGGAGCGGGTCGAGGCGGTGGTCGCGGCGACGGACGGCGCCTTCTTCAAGCATCAGGCGCTGCTGGACGCCCGGGCCGTGGGCGGCTTCGCCCGCCACTGCCATGGGGATCTCCACCTGGGGAACATCCTGCTGGAGGACGGGCGGCCGATCCTGTTCGACTGCATCGAATTCAACGACACCCTGTCGGACGTGGACGTCCAGTACGACATCGCCTTCCTGCTGATGGACCTGGACTTCCGCCGCCGGCGCGACGCCGCCGTGCGGGTGCTGTCGGCCTATCTGGACGAGGCGGCCCGCAGCTTCGGACCCGAGCTCTGGGATGGCCTGGCCGCCCTGCCGCTGATGCTGGCGGTTCGCGCCGCGGTGCGCGCCCATGTGTGGGCTCACTCCGGCGACGATGCGGCCGCCAGCGCCTACCTTGACACCGCGCTCGCCCACCTGTCGCCTCCGCCGCCCAGCCTGGCGGCCGTCGGCGGCCTGTCGGGCACGGGAAAGTCCACCTTCGCGCGGCTCATCGCGCCCGGGCTGGGGGCGTCGCCCGGCGCCGTGGTGCTAAGGACCGACGAGGTGCGCAAGCGCCTGATGGGCGTGCCCCCCGACAGCCGCCTGCCGGCCTCCGCCTATGGGCCGGGCTTCTACGAGCAGGTCTACGACACCCTGTTCAGCGAGGCGGGCCAGGCCCTGGCGGCTGGCCGGGCGGTGGTGCTGGACGCCACCTTCATCTCGCCCGAGCTCAGAGCCCGCGCCGAGGCCCTGGCGCGCCGGGCGGGCGTTCCTTTCGCAGGGATTTGGCTTGAGGCGCCGGCTGAAATCCTCGCCGCGCGGATCGGCGCCCGGCACGGGGACGCCTCGGACGCCACGGTCGAGACTCTGCAGATGCAGATCGACCGGGAGGTCGGGGACATCGCCTGGACCCGGGTCGACGCCTCGGGGCCAGCGGCCGAGGCGGCCGAGGCCTGGAGCCATCTCCAGACCTCGGTCTGAGCTTCGGTCAGGCTTGGGCCGGCTCGCGGGCCAGGGCCTTGCGCCGCGCCGCGACCGCGCCGGCCAGGTTTTCCAGCACGGCCACGGAATCCTCCCAGCCGATGCAGCCGTCGGTGATGGACTGGCCATAGGTCAGGGGCTGGCCCGGGACCAGATCCTGGCGACCGGCCACCAGGTGGCTCTCGATCATCACGCCCATGACGCTCCGGTCACCAGCGGCGAGGCGGGCGGCAAGGTCGGCGGCGACCGCGGGCTGGTTCTCCGGCTTCTTGTGGCTGTTGGCGTGGCTGGCGTCGACCATCAGCCGGGGCGCAAGACCGGCCTTCTCGATCAGGGCGCAGGCGGCCGCGACGCTGGCGGTGTCGTAGTTGGGCGCTGCCCCCCCGCGCAGCACCACATGACAGTCGCCATTGCCGGTGGTGGCGGCGATGGCCGAGCGGCCGGCCTTGGTCACGGCCAGGAAATGGTGCGGCTGGCTGGCGGCGCGCACGGCGTCCACGGCGATCTGCACATTGCCGTCGGTGCCGTTCTTGAATCCGACCGGGCAGGACAGGCCCGAGGCCAGCTCCCGGTGGATCTGGCTCTCGGTGGTCCGCGCCCCGATGGCGCCCCAGGCCACCAGGTCGGCGATGTACTGGGGCGTGGTGACGTCCAGGAACTCGCACGCCGCCGGCACGCCCAGATCGTTGATGTCGGCCAGCAGACCCCGGGCGATGCGCAGGCCCTGGTCGATCTGGAAGCCGCCGTCCAGGCCCGGGTCATTGATCAGCCCCTTCCAGCCCACCGTGGTGCGCGGCTTCTCGAAATAGACCCGCATCAGGATTTCCAGCTCGCCGGCGAACCGCGTGCGCTCGGCCGCCAGCCGGCGCGCATAGTCCATGGCCGCGTCCGGGTCGTGGATCGAGCAGGGGCCGATGACCACCAGCAGGCGGTCGTCGCGACCGTGAATGATGTCCTGGGCGGCCTTGCGCGCGCCGGTGACCGTGTCGGTGGCGCGGTCGGTGCGGGGCTGGGCGGCCATGATCTCGGCCGGCGGAGTCAGCGGCTGGATCGAGCTGATGCGCAGGTCGTCGGTGGTGAGGGGGGTGGGGACGGTCATGACAGGCTCTCTCGGAGGGGGCTCTTTGGCGGAGCCGTCCGGCGGGCCATAAAAAAAGCCGCCGGATCGGCGGCGGCGGTGGGGTTCGTCTTTACGTCTGGATCACGTCAGCAGAACTCCGTCCGTCGCCAGGGGCGTCGGATAGCCAAAATACCAAAAGAGATAGGTGGCGGCGTTCGGAGACATGATGGGGCTGATTTAACCCATGACCCTGTCCCTGTCATCCTCCAAAGGGCAGGTCATTCCCTTTACGCCCCTGAGGGGCGACTGGCGTTGCCTTGGACGCGCGGCAAATCTAGCTTAGGTCTCAACCAAACACTGATAATCTACAGGGAGGCGATGCATGCTCGGCTTGATGCAGGACTGGCCGCTGACGGTCGACAAGATCCTCGACCACGCCAAGGCCTGGCACGGGGATCGCGAGATCGTCTCGCGCAGTGTCGAGGGCCCGATTGTCCGCACCACCTATGCCGAGGTCCATGAGCGGGCCAAGCGGCTGTCCAACGCGCTCCTGAACCTGGGCATGAAGCCCGGCGACCGCATCGCGACGCTCGCCTGGAACACCGCCCGGCATCTGGAGGCCTGGTACGGGATCATGGGGGTGGGCATGGTCTGCCACACCCTCAATCCGCGCCTGTTTCCCGAGCAGCTCGCCTACATCATCAACCACGCCGAAGACCGGGTCATCTTCACCGACCTGACCTTCCTGCCGATTCTGGCGGCCCTGAAGGACAAGCTGCCGACGGTCGAGAAGATCATCGTCATGACCGACGAGGCGCACATGGCCGACTGCCCCATCGAGGGCGCCCTGTGCTTCGAGACCCTGGTGGCCGAGAGCTCGCCCGAGTGCGCCTGGGGCGGCTTCGACGAGAACACCGCCGCAGGCCTCTGCTACACCTCCGGCACGACCGGCAATCCCAAGGGCGTGCTCTACTCGCACCGCTCCAACTTCCTCCACACCCTGACCACCATGGGCTCTGACGTGCTCGGCGTCGGGGCCGCGGACTCCATCCTGCCGGTGGTGCCCATGTTCCACGCCAACGCCTGGGGCATCGCCTTCTCCGCGCCGGCTGTGGGCGCCAAGCTGGTCATGCCGGGACCGAAACTCGACGGCGCCTCGGTGCACGAACTGCTGGAGAGCGAGCAGGTCAACTTCTCGGCCGCCGTGCCCACCGTCTGGCAGATGCTGCTGCAGCACCTGCGCGACACCGACGGCAAGCTGACCAGCCTCAAGCGCGTGGTCATCGGCGGCTCGGCCGTGCCAGAAGCCATCGTGCGCGGCTTCCGCGATGAGTATGGCGTCGACGTGACCCACGCCTGGGGCATGACCGAGACCTCGCCGCTGGGCACCCAGGCCACGCCGAACCACAAGATCGCCGCCATGGACGAGGAGGCGCAGCTGCGCTTCAAGCTCAAGCAGGGCCGGCCGCCGCTGGGCATCGAGATGAAGCTGGTGGATGACGAGGAGCAGCGCCTGCCCCATGACGCCACCACCTTCGGCCGGCTCAAGGTCAAGGGTCCCTTCGTGGTCGGGGAGTATTTCAAGGCCGAGGGCGGCCAGCTGCTGGATGACGAAGGCTTCTTCGACACCGGCGACGTGGCCACCATCGACGAGCATGGCTTCATGCAGATCACCGACCGCGCCAAGGACGTGATCAAGTCCGGCGGCGAGTGGATCAGCTCCATTGAGATCGAGAACCTGGCCACGGGTCATCCCAAGGCCGAACTGGCCGCCGTCATCGGCGTGGAGCACCCCAAGTGGGACGAGCGTCCCCTGCTGCTGGTGAAGCTGCGCCCGGGGCAGGAGGCGACGAAGCAGGAGTTCCTCGACTTCCTGGAGGGCAAGATCGCCAAGTGGTGGATGCCCGACGACGTGGTTTTCGTGGATGACATCCCGCTGGGCGCCACCGGCAAGATCGACAAGAAGCTGATCCGCGAGCGCATGGCCGACTATCGCCTGCCCACCGCCGAGCCGGCCCCGGCCGCCCCGCTGCTGGCGTCGTCCCCCAAGCTCTACGCCCCCGAACCGGCGCAGGATGAGACGCCGTCATCGGCGGCCTGGACCCCTGCGCCCGGGGTGATCAGCAGCGAGCCTGCGCCCGAGGGCCTGACGGTCGTGGGCGCGGCGGAGGGGCAGGCCGCCCTGGAGGCCGCTCGACCTGCATCCGACTCTGAGGCCGACAAGGAGGCCGCGGCGGAAGCCCTGGGCCCTTTTCCAGATGAGGGGCGGGACCAGCCGGCAGCCCTCGAGCCGCCCCCGCTCGAACCCCTGACCTTCGAGCCGGCCGCCGAAGCGGCCGAAACCGAGCGGCCGGCGGCGCAGCCACACGGGGCGGACTCGCCGCTGTTTATGCCCAAAAGCCGTGAGCCGAAACGCAAGGCCTCGCCCCTGGCGGGTCTCTATATGGCGCTCGCCCTGGCCCTGGCGGTGACGCCAGCGGCCCTGTTCGCCATGGGGACCTATGGCTGGAGCTATGGGCTGGTGAACGGGACGGCCGCCCAGCTGGCCCTGGCCTGGGCGCCGCAGGCGGCCCTGGTGGGCGCCCTGACCAGCGTGCTGGCGATCTTTGTCGCCGCCCTCGGCGGTTTCCGCCGCTATTGGGGGCCGGCCCTGCTGGCGGTTCTGATCAGCGCAGTGACCCTGGCGGTGATGGCCGCCACCGGCGGCCTGGGCGTCTAAGGCGGGTCCGGCTCAGCTGGCGGGGCGATAGAGGCTGTCGATGCCCGGCGCCCCGTCGGTGACCACCTTGCCGCGGCGAACCAGGTCGATCATGTGCCCCAGCACCGAGCGGGCGGCGGCGGGGTGCAGGCGCGGATCGACGTCGGCATAGAGCACCGGCACCATCTCGACGATCTTGCCATGGCCGTCCTTCACCGCCTGGAGGACCTGGGCTTCGCGCGCCCGGCGATGGGCGGCATAGGCCTCGATGAAGGGGGTGACGTCGCGGATCGGCGGCCCATGGGTCGGCCAGAGCACCTCGTAGCCGCGGGCCTTCACCCGCTCCAGGCTCTCCATATAGTCGGTCATGTCGCCGTCGGGCGGGGTGATCACCGTGGTCGACCAGCCCATGATGTGGTCGCCGGAGAACAGGGCGTTCTCCTCCTTCAGCGCAAAGCAGATGTGGTTGGAGGTATGGCCCGGCGTGGCCACGGCCTCGATGGTCCAGCCCTCGCCTTCGATGATCTGGTCTCCGCCGCACAGGCTGATGTCCGGCGAGAAGCCGAGGTCGGCGCCGGCCTCGGTGCGGATGGTTGATTCCTCAGCCTGCACGCCCACGGCGCAGCCATAGATCGGCGCGCCGGTCTTGGCCTTCAGGGGACCGGCCAGGGGGGAGTGGTCGCTGTGATGGTGGGTGACCAGGATGTGCGAGACCTTTTCGCCCGGCTCCAGGGCCGCCAGGATCGCCTCAAGATGTTCGGGCAGGTCCGGCCCGGGATCGATGACCGCCACCTGGCCGCGGCCGACGATATAGGTGCCGGTGCCGGTAAAGGTGAACGGTCCGGGATTGCGGGCGATGACCCGCCGGATCATCGGCGAGACCTGATCGCAGACGCCATACTCGAACGTGATGTCACGCACATAGGGGATCATCGGCGGCGAACTCCAAGAGGCGGGCTAAAGGCGGCGCCCTTGTTGCGGTGTCTTCCCCCAAGTGGCGGAAGAGGTGACGAACATGATCGCGGATACGGCCATATATGTCTCAAAACGGCTCCAGCGCGCAGCCTTCGCCCTGCTCTGTCTCATAGCGGCGCAGCTCACCCTGGCGCTGGCCAGCTGCGAGGCCGAGCCTGCGGCCATGGCTGCGCGGGTCAGCCTGGCTGAACTGCCCTAAAGCCTAGCCGACAACGCCAGACAGATCGTAGCCGGCCTGGGCCCCGAGCGCGATAAGCGTGTCGGGCTCCAGGGTCCCGGCCTGCGCCTGTCCCAGCGCCCAGGTGACGATAGACCGGGTGCCCGAGCGGCAATAGGCCAGCACCGGCCCATCGGCTTGATCGATGGCGTCGCGCACGGCGGCCACCTGCTCGCTGGTCGGTCCGCCGCGGACGGGGATCGCCACATAGTCCAGGCCCGCCGATCGGGCGGCCGCCTCGATCACGGCGCCGGTCGGTTGAGCCGGGTCTTCGCCATCGGGCCGATTGTTGATGATCAGCACGAATCCTTGCGCCGCGGCGGCGGCCACGTCGGCCTCGGAGATTTGCGGGCTGGTGGAAAACTGGTCGGTGACCTGGCGAAACGGTGTCATGGGCTCCTGACGTAAACGACGCTCTTTCGGCTTTGTTTGACATCATCGGGGCGCGATGGAAGTTTCGCAACGCCCGGCGAGCGCCCGCGGCGCCAGCGAAAGACCAGCCCAGCCCACATGTTGCGTTTCATAGGCCGACGCCTTCTCATCGCGATCCCGACGCTTTTCCTGGTGGTCACGGTCGCCTTCTTCATGATGCGCGCCGCCCCCGGCAGCCCGTTCGACGGCGACCGCAAGCTCTCGCCGGAGATCGAGGCCAATGTCATGGCCAAGTACGGCATGGACCGGCCGCTGCACGAACAGTACGGCGCCTATCTGGCCGGCGTGGCGCAGGGCGATCTCGGCCCGTCGCTGAAATACAAGGACAAGACCGTCCTGCAGATCCTGCAGGAGAATTATCGCGTCAGCCTGACGCTCGGTCTCTCGGCCATCATCCTGGCCACGATCGTCGGCGTCAGCCTCGGCGTGCTGGCCGCCCTGCGACAGAACCAGACCACCGACTATGTGGTGATGACCATCGCCATATTGGGGGTCTGTATTCCCACCTTTGTCACCGCCCCAGTCCTGGTGCTTGTGATCGCCTCCAAGCTCGGATGGCTGCCCAGCGCCGGCTGGAACGGCGGGGCCCTGCCCAACCTGGTCCTGCCCATCGTGGTCCTGACCCTGCCGCAGGTGGCGATCATCTCGCGCCTGACCCGGGCCGGCATGGTCGAGGTGCTGCGGTCGAACTATATCCGCACGGCCCGCGCCAAGGGCCTGCCGGAGAACCGCATCGTGCGCCGCCACGCCCTGCGCGCGGCCATCCTGCCTCTGGTCAGCTATCTGGGGCCGGCGGCGGCGGGCCTGATCACCGGCTCGCTGGTGGTGGAGAAGATTTTCAACCTGCCGGGCCTGGGAAAGTTCTTCGTCATCAGCGCGCTCCAGCGCGACTACACCGTGGTCATGGGCATGGTGATCTTCTACGCCGCCCTGATCCTGATTTTGAACCTGATCGCCGACCTGCTGCACGCGGTTCTCGATCCGCGCGTGAGACTGTCATGACCGGGACCATCCTGACGCCCGGCTCGCGCCGGGGCGCCGAAACCATGGAGAAGGCCGCCCGCGGGCGCAGCCTGTGGGACGACGCCCAGCGCCGTCTGCTGCGCAACAGGGCCGCGGTGGGCGGCATGATCGTGCTCGGCCTGCTGGTGCTGGCGGCGATCATCGGCCCCTTCTTCACGCCTTACGCCTATGACCAGATCAACAAGGATCATGTCTGGGCGCCGCCCCTCACCCAGGGCCACCTGCTGGGCGCCGATTCCCTGGGCCGCGACCTGCTGGCGCGACTGTTGACGGGTTTGCGGGTCTCCCTGGCCATCGGCCTGGTGGCGACCTCGGTCTCCCTGATCATCGGCGTCGTCTGGGGGGCTGTGGCCGGCTATCTGGGCGGGCGGATCGACGAGATCATGATGCGCGTCGTCGACGTGCTCTATTCGCTGCCCTTCATCTTCTTCGTCATCCTGCTGATGGTCACCTTCGGCTCGAACATCATCCTGATCTTCGTGGCCATCGGGGCGGTGGAGTGGCTGACCATGTCGCGGATCGTGCGCGGCCAGACCCTGTCTCTGAAGCACAAGGAATTCGTCGAGGCCGCCCGCGCCGCTGGCCTGGGCGACGGCGGCATCATCGCCAAGCACATCATTCCGAACCTGTTGGGGCCTGTGGTGGTCTATGTGACCCTGACCATCCCCGCCGTCATCCTGGCCGAGAGCTTCCTCTCGTTCCTCGGGCTGGGGGTGCAGCCGCCCATGGCCTCGCTGGGCACCCTGATCGCCAACGGGGCGCAGGACATGGAGCTGGCCTGGTGGCTGCTGGTCTTCCCCTCGCTCACCATGGTGGTCACCCTGATGAGCTTCAACTTCATCGGCGACGGTCTGCGCGACGCCATCGATCCCAAGGACCGCTAGGCGGGGCGATCGCCCCGCCTATTCGACCCGGCGGGCGCGGACGGCGCGCTGGCCGTCCAGGTTCATGAAGAAGCTGCCCATGGAGGCCTTGCGGATCTCCACCTTGGTGCCCGCGCGGGGCTGGCGGACCACGTTCTCGGTGTCGGTCTGCTGCCAGACCGCCCCGTCCTCCAGTTCGATCACCCACTTGCCGCCCACCTGATAGGCGCGCTTGGCGATGCCCGTCACATTGTCGATCTCTTCGGGGGCCTCGCCGCGCTCGAACACCGCCAGGGAGGGGAGGGAGAAGCCAAAGGCCTGGCGGCGCACGCTGCGCGCCTGCTCCCGATCGACCACGACGATATCGCCCTTGGCCTCGGCCTGGTCCATGGCGCCGGCGGCCTGGTCATAGCAGGCGAGCCGGGCCGAATCCTCGCTGAGGCTGCGGCAGTCCAGCAACGACTGGAGGACCGCCGCGCGGCCGGGCGGGGAGGCGGGCGTCTGCCCCAGGACCGCCGTCGGCGCCAGCGCGCTCGCAGCGGCCAGCGCCAGCCCGAGTCTTGCCCCGGTCCAAAAACCTGTCATCGGTTGCCTCATGATCTTTCTGAGCCTCATTGAAGAGGTCCGCCGCGCTCGGCGCAATCTCTTCTCGCGCCCGTCCGCCCTCGCGGCGCTGCTTCTTTCCATGTCCCTCGGCGCGGTCGCAGCCTGCGCGCCCCAGGCGCCGGCCCGGCCCGACTGCCCGGAGGGGCAGGTCTGCATCCTGATCGGCAACGGTTCGGAGCCGGCGACCCTGGATCCGCACAAGGCCACCGGCACCTGGGAAAGCCGCATCCTGTCCGACGCCTTCATGGGCCTGACCCAGGATGATGCGGCCGGCGGCACCGTGCCGGGCATGGCCGAGCGCTGGGAGACCAGCGCCGATGGTCTGGTCTGGACCTTCCATCTGCGGGACGCCGTCTGGTCGGACGGCGCGCCGCTGACGGCCGACGACTTCGTCTTTTCCCTGCAGCGGATCCTGCGGCCGGAGACGGCGTCGGAATACGCCTCGCTGCTCTACTTCATCGCCGGCGCCCAGGCGGTCAACGAGGGTGACGCCCCGGCCGAGACCCTCGGCGTCCGGGCCATCGATCCGCGGACCCTGGAGATCCGCCTTGTCCATCCCGCGCCCTACATCCTGGAGGTGGCCAAGCACCAGACCATGTCGCCAGTGCCCAAGCACATGGTCGAAAAGCTGGGAGACGCCTGGGTTCAGCCGGAGAACATCGTCTCCAACGGGCCCTACACGGTCGAGACCTGGCGGCTTGGCGACTATGTGAAGCTGATCAAGAACCCCCTGTTCTTCGAGGCCGAGGACGTCTGCATCGACCAGGTCTACTATTATCCGACCACCGATGCGGCGAGCGCCGAGCGGCGCGTGCGCCGGGGCGAGCTGGACCTGTTCTTCAACATCCAGTCCAACCGGATCGGTTTCCTGCGCGGGGAGATCCCCGACTATGTGAAGACCCACACCTATCTCGGCGTCGCCTATCTGGCCTTCAATTCCAATGTCGAGGCGCTGCAGGATATCCGGGTGCGCCGGGCCGTCAGCATGGCCATCGATCGCGAATTCATCACCGACAAGCTGCTGCGGGGCGGTCAGACGCCGGCCTACAACTATGTGCCGCCCGGGGTGGCCAACTATGTCTCGCCGCCGCTTCCGGAATGGGCCAGCTGGACATTTGAGCAGCGCCAGGCCGAGGCCCGCCGGCTGCTGGCCGAGGCCGGCTACACGGCCGACAACCCCCTCAAGCTCGAGATCAAGCACCGGAATTCGCCCGATCCCACCCTGTTCATGCCCGCCATCCAGGCCGACCTGAAGCAGGTGGGCATTGATCTGTCCCTGGCTCAGAACGAGGTCCAGATCGCCTATGCGGCCTATCGCGTGCGCGACTTCGAGATCGCCGACGCCGGCTGGGTGGCCGACTACAACGACGCCATGAGCTTCCTCTATCTCAACCAGAGCTCGGCTGGCGCGCAGAACTACGGGGACTACAGCAATCCCGCCTATGACGAATTGCTGCGCAAGGCCGACAATGAGCCCGACGCCGCGACCCGGGCCGGCTATCTGTCGGAGGCCGAACGTATCGTTCTCGCCGATGCGCCCATCGTGCCGGTCTATTTCCTGAACAGCAGCGCCCTGGTGAATCCGCGGGTGACGGGATGGGTCGGAAACATAATCGACCACCACCGCACGCGATATCTGTGCCTGGAAGGCGCCGCCGCCTCAGATCGAGGCATAAATTGATCGTCAAGCGCCTTGGCCATGGCCGGTATGTGTCCTCAATGTGACAGGTATGGGTCGAAAACATTGCGGCTTGTTAATGGCCGTTGACCCCCCTTCGGTAACCTCCGTAACTCACACGTAACCGGGGTCGATCTTCGATCCGCGGGAAATCTGTTTTGTGGGGAGCGGCTCTGCGAGCGTCCGAGGGACGCGAGTTTGGCCCGCTGGAGGATCTGACCTTGAACATCAAATCCAAGCGAGAGCGCCTGTTGGCGTCCTCGATGATCTGTGGCGCTGCGTTCGCCGTTATGGCGGTGTCGCCGGCCGCTGCGCAGCAGGTCGCCGAAGTCGAGGAACTTGTTGTCACCGGTTCGCGCATCCAGGTGCCTGGCCTTGAATCGGCCAGCCCGATCGTGACCGTCGGCGCCGCCGAAATCGGCCTGCAGCAGCAGCCTGAAGTGGAAAAGATCATCCGCTTCCTGCCGATCTCCGTCCCCTCGGACGGCGACGCGGTGAACAACGGCACCGCCGGCGTGTCCACCATCAACCTGCGCGGCCTGGGCGCCCAGCGGAACCTGGTGCTGATCGACGGCCAGCGGGTCACCCCCTACAACACCGACGGTCGCGTCGACGTGTCGGTCATCCCGACCGCCTTCCTTGAGCGCATCGACGTCATCACCGGCGGCGCCTCGGCCGTGTACGGTTCGGACGCCATCTCCGGCGCCGTGAACTTCGTGCTGAAGAAGAACTTCGAAGGCGTCGAACTGGACACCAAGTACCAGGTGACCGGCGAAGGCGACGGCGAAGTCGTCACCACCTCGCTGACCTTCGGCTCCAACGTGGCCGACGGCCGCGGCAACGTCGCCATGTCGATGAACTATTCCAAGCGTGACGGCGTCCTGCTCGGCGCCCGCCCGCTCGGCAACCTCGGCATCGTCACCGCCAGCGGCGCCAACTATCAGAACTTCCTCGACGGCGTTCAGCCGACCCCGTCGCCGGCCGGCTGCGGCGGCCCCAACGCGGTGGCCGCTGGTGGTTCGACCACGACCATCCCGACCCGCACCCAGATCACCGGCGTGGGCGCGGCCCAGTTCCAGTTCCGTGAAAACGGCGACCTGGGCCCCAACTGCTCGGTCTTCAACTTCAACCCCTACAACTACTACCAGACCCCGCTGGAGCGTTACGGCGCGACCGCGATCGGCTATTACGAGCTGACCGACAACATCGAAGCCTATGGCCGGGTGATCTACTCCTCGACCAACGTGACCCAGCAGGTCGCGCCGTCGGGCATCTTCGGCAACTCGTTCTTCGTGCCGCTGAGCAACCCCTTCCTGACCGCTCAGGCGCAGTCGACCCTGATCAACGCCGCCAACACGGCGAACGCTGCGGGCACCCTGCCGGCCTCCAGCTGGCGCGACCTGAACAACAACGGCACGGTGGACGCCGCCGACGACCTCAGCCTCGTGATCCGTCGCCGGACCGTCGAGCTGGGCGCCCGCTCGACGACCTACGACAACAACCTGTTCCAGTTCACCCTCGGCCTGCGCGGCACGCTGATGGACACCTACAACTGGAACGTCTACCTCCAGAAGGGTCAGGTTGACCGGACCAACGTCTCGGCCGGCTACACCAACACGACCAACTTCGGCAACGCGCTGAACGCCGTCTCCACCACCCAGTGCCGCGTCGACACCGCCGCCTGCGTGCCGATCAACGTCTTCGGCGCCTTCGGCTCGATCACCCCGGAAATGGCCGCCTATTCCAGCGCCACCGGCATCATCACCGAATCCTACGAGCAGACCGTGTTCAACGCGTCTGTGAACGGTGAACTGGCCGCCCTGCAAAGCCCCTGGGCGAACACCCCGGTGGCCGCCTCGCTCGGTGTCGAGTACCGCGAAGAACTCGGTAACTTCACCCCCGACGAGTGCTGGAAGCTCGCTCCGGTCAGCTGCCTCGGCGGCGCCGGCGGCAACCAGCTGCCGATCTCCGGCGGCTTCGACGCCCACGAGATCTTCGGCGAAATGATCGTTCCGATCGCCATGGACCAGCCCTTCATCCGGGCGCTGGGCCTCGAACTCGGCTACCGCTATTCGGACTACAACCCGACCGGCAGCTACAGCACCTGGAAGATTGGTGGGAACTACGAGCCCATCGACGGCCTGCGCTTCCGTGTCATGCGTCAGCGCGCCGCCCGCGCCCCGAACGTCGGCGAAATCGCCGCGCCGGTGGTCACGGCTCTGCGGAACGCCGACTACGACTACTGCTCGCTGGGCAACCCCAACGCCATCTCGGCGGAACTGCGCGCCCGTTGTATCGCCACCGGCATGACGGCCGCTCAGGTGGGTACGGTCCAGGACATCGTCTCGGGCCAGATCAACACCTTCGAAGGCACCGACCTCCAGAACCTGCCTTCGGCGGAACTGGCCGACACCACCACCGCCGGCATCGTCTGGGAGCCTGGCTTCCTGACCGCCCTGCGTCGTCCGGTGCTCTCGATCGACTACTATGACATCGAGGTGAAGGACTACATCGGCGCCTTCTCCGCCCAGGAAACCCTGGACGGCTGCTACCTCTCGGGCATCCAAGAGTTCTGCGACCGCATCGTCCGTGTGAACGGCGACATCGCTTCGCCGGGCTCGGGCGTCCAGCGCTACACCACCAACCTGAACTACATCCGCGCTGAAGGTGTGGAAGCGGCCGTGAACTTCGGTCTCGACCTCGACACCGTCGGCCTGGACCAGCGTTGGGGCAGCCTGGCCTTCTCCTGGACGGGTAACTACTACCTGACCAACGAGTCGCGCTCGAGCACCACGGTTCCGGAGATCGACTGCCTGGGCTACTACGGCACCAGCTGCGGTAACCCGACCCACAAGTTCCGCTTCGTGCAGCGCACGACCTGGAGCATGGGCGACCTGCAACTGTCCTACCTGTGGCGCTACCTCGACAGCGTCGAGATCGAGCCGGTCCAACAGGCGAACACCTTCGCGGCCTTCCGTGAGATCGACTCCTACAGCTACATCGATCTGGCGGCGAGCTACGCGTTCAACGACGTGACCAAGCTGACGGTCTCGGTCCAGAACGTGTTCGAGAAGGATCCCCCGGTCCTCGGCAACGAAGCGGCCACCACCTCGGCCAACTCGGGCAACACCCTGCCCAGCGCCTATGACACCCTCGGCCGCATCTTCGTGGTCGGTCTGAACCTGCGGTTCTAAGACCCGCTGGAGAGCAAGAGTTGGGGCGGCGGACTTCGGTCCGCCGCCCTTTCTTTTTGTCTGGATGTCGGCCGGCGGCCTTGTTGTGGCCAAGGCCAGCAAGCCCCTCTCACATTCGCGATCACCGATAGACCGGGGGCCGGGCGGCCTTGGTGGGCTCGCAGCTCATGGCCGCCTTGCCAGCGAAGTGGCGCGTGGTTTCCCGCATCTCCGTCTCGGGCCGCCTTTCGCCGGGCTAAGGCGTGCCTAGGCTGAAGGCGTGTGGAGCGGATGGCCCGAGCGCGCCTTAAGGCGCACGGCGCTCAGCCGGAATCCGGGCGAGGCCGGGGGTCGAAGCCCACTGGCCGTTGGCGTCAGCGCACCGGCGTGGGCGCCAGGACCGCGCCGTGGCCCTGGCCCTGCAGGCGCTCGGCGGCCAGGGTGTCCAGGACGCTCTGGGCGCGGGGATCGCCCAGCACCCAGGCCGCAGCCGCCAGGGTCTTCACCGAAACCGCGCCCATGCCGAGCGCCTGTTCCAGGGCTTCCAGGGGCGAGGCGTGCGGCGTCATGCGGCGCAGACGGACATCGCCGTCCAGACGGGCCAGCGCCTTGGCCCGGTCGATCGCCTGATAAAGCCCCCCGACCTCGTCCACGAGGCCCAGGCTCTGGGCCTGGGCGCCGGTCCACACCCGGCCGCGGGCGATCTCGTCCACCCGGGCCGGCGACAGGTCGCGGCCGCGGGCCACGCGGGTGATGAACTCGGCATAGACATTGTCCATCATGGCCGAAAAGGCCTGGGCCTGGGCCGGGGTGAAGCTCGAACCCAGGCCATAGGCGCCGGCGAACTCGCCGCCCACGCCCAGCTCGCGCATGTCGACGCCGAAATCGGCCAGGGCCGGGCCAAGGGCCAGCTTGCCCCCATAGACGCCGATGGAGCCGGTCAGCGTGGTCGGCTGGGCGACGATGGCCGAGGCCTCCGAGGCGATCCAGTAGCCGCCCGAGGCGCCATAGGTGCCCATGCTGACCACCACGGGCTTGCCCGCCGCCTTCACCGCCCGGACGGCGGCGAGGATCTGTTCGGACGCCGTGTCCGACCCGCCTGGCGAGTTCACCCGCATGACGACAGCCCGGATCGAATCATCGTCGGCGGCGTCATAGAGGGCCTGGGCGACATCGTCGGAATAGATCATGGCGCTGGGCGCCAGGGGATTGGACAGGCCATTGCGGCCGGTGGTGATCGGCCCCTCGGCCTCGATCAGGGCCACCACGGGTCCGGATCCCTCATGGGTTCCGGCGCTGCGGGCATAGGCGCTCAGCTCCACCAGCTCGGCGTCGTCGCCGGCGGCGTCCAGCATGGCCTGTTGGGCGTCGTGCAGCTGGCCGAGCTTGTCGATCAGGCCAAGCTCGAGGGCGCGGGCGGCCGGATAGGGGCCGCCTTCCAGCCGGGCCCTGAGCACCGCCGGCTCCAGCCCCCGGTCGGCGGCGGCGAAGGCCAGGGTGCTCGTATAGACCGAGTTCATCCAGGAGAGCTGGGCTGTGCGGTGCGCCTCGGTGTAGTCGCTGTGGAGATAGCCGTTGACCGCGTTCTTGAACTCCTTGCGCTGCTCATAGTCCGGCTCGACGCCGTACTTGTCGAAGAAGCGCTTGAAGAAGACGTCCTCCACCGCCAGGCCGGTGACCTGCAGGGCGGCGCCCGGCTGCATCCAGAACTCTCCGGCCGCGGCCCCAACCATATAGGTCGAGGTGACCACGCCGGCCTGATAGAGCCCCTGGCTATGGGCGATGACCGGCTTGCCGCTGGCTTCGAAGCGCTTCAGCGCCAGCCTGATTTCGTCGGCCGAGCCGGGCTCCATGCCGGTTTCCGGCAGGCGCACGATCAGGCCCTTGACCCGTCCGTCGTCCTCGGCGCGCTTGAGCGTCTCGATCACCGACATCACCGAGTTGGATCGGCGGCCGAAGCCCGAGAGGGGATTTTGCACGTCCTGATCGGTCATGGCCGTGCGCAGGTCGAGCTGCAGCACCACGTCGCTGGGCAGTGGGGCGGGCCGTGTGGCGCCGGCGGCGATCACGATAAGCAGGAAGGGCACGCCCACCAGAAAGAGGATCAGCCCGGCGAAGACGCCGGCCATGGTGGTCAGGAACTGCTTCATCGATCGTCCAGAAGGGAGGGGCGTGGCTTGCCGCCCACCCTATATCGGGGGCCGTTGCATGGAAATGAAGGGCGCAGGGCTTCTGCCGGCCTGCTCCAGATAGGTAGGGCCGCCGCCCATCCCTGCGCCGTTGCGCGGCCACAGGGATGGACGCGCGGTTCCCGCAGACGGCCTGGCTCAGGGCTGAGCCTGGACCGCGCTCGGCAGCTGGTAGTCGACGCTCGCCCCTGGGCCGAGGGGCAGGTCCAGCGCGGCCCAGCCCAGGACCATGATGAGCCCGGCGCTGAGGAAGGCAACAGAATAGGGGACCATGACCGCCATCAGCGATCCGACCCCGAAGTCCTTCTGATAGCGCTGCGCAAAGCCAAGGATCAGGGGGAAATAGACCATCAGCGGCGTGACGATATTGGTGGTCGAATCCCCCATGCGGTAGGCCGCCGTGCTCATCTCCGGGCTCACCCCCAGCAGCATCAGCATGGGCACCAGGATCGGCGCGAGCGCCGCCCATTTGGCTGAGGCCGAGCCCACCATGAGATTGATGCTGGCCGCCAGCAGAACCATGCCAGACAGCAGCAGCGGCGTGGGCAGTCCCGAGGCGCGCAGGCCCTCGGCCCCATGGATGGCGATGATCGCCCCCAGGTTCGACCAGTTGAACAGGGTCACGAAATGGGCCGCCACGAAGGCCAGCACGATATAGGGACCCATGTCGGCCATGGCCTGGCCGGTCAGGCGCACCACGTCGCCCTGGCTCTTCACCGTGCCGGCCGCCGCCCCATAGGCGACGCCGCAGACCAGGAACAGCAGGAAGAAGCCGGCCACGAGCGAGCCATAGAAGGGCGTCATCCGCTCGCCGGGACCCGCCGCGGCGTCGACGAAGGGCGCGGCCGGGCCAAGGGTCATGGCCGTCCAGAGACCCACGATCACCAGGGCGCCGATCCCGGCCCAGAGCAGGCCCTTGCGTTCCCGGCGCGAGATCGCCTCGGCATCCTCGGCCGCCTCTTCTGTGACGGCGACCGGCGCGGCCGGCGTCCAGGGGGCCAGGCGCGGCTCGACGATCTTGTCGGTCACCCACCAGCCCAGCGGCGTGAAGACCACGGTCATGGCCAGGATGAACCACCAGTTGCCCGCGATATTGGCCGT
This sequence comes from uncultured Caulobacteraceae bacterium, assembly GCA_937910255.1. Taxonomy (GTDB): domain Bacteria; phylum Pseudomonadota; class Alphaproteobacteria; order Caulobacterales; family Caulobacteraceae; genus Phenylobacterium. Next base: position 19,504 of record CALEOQ010000358.1, read on the forward strand.
CCAGCTGGGGTCCAGCAGGTGGGCGGCCGGCTCGGTGATGCCCAGCAACAGGGCGTCCAGGTGACCGGGGAAGATGTTGGCCGAAAAGCCCCCGGAGACCCCGGCGAAGCTCGCGGAAATCCCCGCAACGGGATGGCGGCCGGCCGCGGCGAACACGATGGCCGCCAGGGGAACCAGCACCACATAGGCCGCATCGGCCGCGTGGTTGGAGACGATCGCCACGAAGATGATGATCGGGGTCAGCAGCGCCTTGGGCGCCTTGGAGACGCTGGCCCGCATGGCGGCCGAGAAGAATCCGGTGCGTTCGGCCACGCCGGCGCCCAGCATGACGACGAGCACGGTGCCCAGGGGCGCAAAGCCGGTCAGGGTGCGGGGCATGTCGACGAACAGCCGGCGCAGGTTTTCCGAGGTCGCCAGGCTGATCGCCGTCAGGGTCTCGCCGGTGGCCGGATTGATCGCCGAGGCGCCCATGGCCGCCGCAACCATGCTGGCCACGAACAGGGCCACGATCATCCAGACGAAGATGACCACAGGGTCAGGCAGGCGGTTGCCGACCTTTTCGATCGCGCCCAGAAATCCGGAACTCATGGCCATGTGGACTACCCCCCTGGAATTGTGGGCCTAGCTTGGCGATGCGGCCCGCCATGGCAAGCCCTGCCGGGCGCATGGGCGAAGAACGGGGGCCAGGCTCAAGGGGCGGCGGCGTCGCTCAGGGAGGGCGCGGGTTCGGCTTCCGCCGGGCCGGGTTCTTCGACCTCTTCGGGCGTCTCGCTGTCGCGTTCCTGACCCTGAGGCGGCTCCAGCAGGTCGGCGTCGGCGCTGTCGAGCATGTCGCCGACCGTCTCCATCACCGCCTTGACCGGCGAGGGCTTGGCCGCCCGTCGCGCCCGGATGTCGGCGGTGATGGCGAAGGCGCGGCTGCTGGCCTGGGCTTCAAGGAGCAGATCGGAAGAGCACACGTCTGAACTCCAGTCACGTCGTAATCTCGTATGCCGTCTTCTGCTTGAAAAAAAAAGAAAACACCCCAGTCTGGCCTCGCAGGAATCTCCATAAC
>CALEOQ010000359.1 GCA_937910255.1 uncultured Caulobacteraceae bacterium
GCTGGTTGTGTGTCGTCGCTAGTGCTTGCTGTGATATTGTCATGTGACTGGAGTTCTGATGTGTGCTCTTCCGATCTTTCTTTTTCTTTTTCTTTTTTTTTTCAAGCAGAAGACGGCATACGAGATTACGACGTGACTGGAGTTCAGACGTGTGCTCTTCCGATCTGGCGCGAAGTGGGAGGCGAACGCGTAGGGCAGGCCCAGCGCCGCGGCCAGCTGCGCCCCATAGAGGCTGGAGCCCAGCACCCAGACCGGCACCTTGGACCCGACGCCGGGCACGGCGCGCACCGTCTGACCCGGCTGCGCGTCGTCGAGCAGGGCCATCAGCTCCATCACATCCTGCGGAAACTGGTCGACGCCGCCGGCCAGGTTGCGCCGCAGGGCCCGGGCGGTGACCTGATCGGTCCCCGGCGCCCGGCCGACGCCCAGGTCGATGCGCCCCGGATAGAGGGCGTCGAGGGTGCCGAACTGTTCGGCGATAATCAGCGGCGCGTGGTTGGGCAGCATGACGCCGCCGGCCCCCAGCCGGATGGTCGAGGTCCCCTCCCCCACATAGGCCAGCGCCACGGCGGTGGCCGCGCTGGCGATGCCGGTCATGTTGTGGTGCTCGGCCATCCAGTAGCGCGCAAAGCCCAGCCGCTCGGCGGCGCGGGCCAGATTGCGGCTGTCACGGAGGGACTGGCCAGGGCTGCCGCCCTGCACGATGGGCGAAAGGTCGAGAACTGAGAGCGGGATCATGGAGGGGATATAGGGAGCGGGTCGCGGGATTGCTCGGGGGTGGGCGAAGGACGGCCCTGCGCCAATTGCTGACCTTGCCTGTCGGCCGAAAGCCGGACGTTCCCTAGCAGGAACTAGGGGCCTTCGACCGGTGGCGGCGGCAAGAGCGACCTATAGAAGGCCTCTCGCTCGTCGCGGCGAGGCCTTTAGCGCCGCTCAGCGCTCCATAAAGCCGGTGATGACGTCTGCTATTTTCGGCGCAAGCGGCAGGCTCGGATCGGCGTAAGTTGCGGCGTTACCCGATCGATCCGCAGGCGCCGCCTTCAGCACATGGTTGACGCCCTCGAGGCGCACCAGCTCGACCTCCGGCCTGGCGCTGGCCAGTCGTTCGGCGTCAGCCATGGACACCTGGATGTCTCTGCTCCCTTGCAGGACCAGCACCGGACCCGGATAGGCCTTCAGGAGGCTGAGCGGGTCATACGAGAAGGCGTCGATCAGATATCCCTGAACCGCAGGACGGAAAAGCGGCAGGAGCGCGGGGTGCATGCCCGCCGTCTCGACCCGGCGTCCTGCTTCAAGCTCGTCGATCGCCTTCATCGCAGATGGCAGCAGGGGTGCGTTGGCGGGATTGGCCTTCAGCTGCTCGCGCAACACCTCTGAGAGCTTTCGGCCAGCGCCCGCGACCAGGATCAGGCCGCATAGATTCTCGGGCTGTTGGGCTGCAGCAAGCGCCACCAAAACCCCTTCGCTGTGACCGAGCAGCCAGACGCAGCGCGCGTCAGTGAGACGCCTCGCCTCCTTCACCCAAGAAAGCGCATCTTGCGCGTAGTCTTCGATGGTCACCTGATTGGGGTCCGAAACAGCCGCGCCGCTCGCAAACATGCCCCGCTTGTCAATGCGAACCGAGGTGATCCCGCGGTCGGCTAAGGCTTCCGCCAGTAGACGATAAGTGGAGGCTTTCACGCCCAGCGGATTATTGCCGTCCCGGTCAGTGGGACCAGAGCCAGGAATGATCAGAATGACGGCTCCGCTCTGCTGATGCGCAGGTTCGAGCACCGTCCCCTTCAGGGGACCTTGCGGGCCTTCGATGCTGACGAAACGTTCGCGTCCTTCAGCCGCATTGCACAGGCTGGGCGCCAACAACAAGCCGACCACAGTGGCGAAGGACATCAGGAGGGCGCGCATTTCCGGACGCTTTCATCAACAGGCTGCGACGGGCAAGAGCCAGCTCAATTCTAGGTGGCGGCGCTTCCGCTTTCCATCCCCTTCGCGCATCGCCGAATGTTTGTCGGCCGTTGCCAAGACTGGTGAATCGTCTGGTTGGCGCCACTCTCATCACTCTAAGCGGGGCCTGGAGCGGAACTTGACGAGCGCGCGCCCAGCACGTTTCATCGCCTGCCATACCGCGTTTAGGTTGTGCTAATCGCTTCCCAGTGCCGCCATAGCAGCGGGCGGTGACGATCGAACGGGCTCGTTCGATCTATCTTGGCAAATCTTCGTATTTTACGTAAGTTACGTATAGACGGAGGTTGTCGATATGGTTCGGATCAGCGCGACAGAGTTTCAAAAGAACCCGGGGCATTATCAGGATGTAGCTTTGCAGCAGCCTGTCACGGTCACCCGCAATGGGCGGGACCGTACCGTCGTGATTTCAGCGGATGAGTATCATCGGCTCAAGCGCCGGGACCGCGAGGTTCTCAGTCTTGACGACTTTACCGACGCCGACCTCCAGGCCATCCGGGCCACCCAGCCCGCCGCCGGCTCAGCCGCATTCGATGACGAACTTAAATAGCCCGGCGTGGCCTTCCCGAAACCCGAGCCCGGGCTCGTCGTCCGCTATTCGTTCCTCTGGCGTGAACAGGCGGACCGCGGTCAGGAGGAAGGTGAGAAGGACCGTCCCTGCGCTATTGTGATGACCACCGAGGACGATCAAGGCGACACCGTCGTCATCGTCCTTCCCGTGACCCACACTCCCCCCGGAGTTCCCGAGCTCGCGGTCGAAATTCCAGCGGCGACCAAGGCCCGGCTTGGCCTGGACGATCAGCCCTCTTGGATCATCGTCACAGAAGCGAACCGCTTCATCTGGCCTGGCCCAGACCTTCGTCCCCGAAATCGGGGCGACGCCTCCTCTGTCGCCTATGGGCTGTTGCCAGCAGGGCTGTTCACGCAGGTTCGCGACAAGCTCGCCCGGGCCATCGAGCTCCGGCTCGCGCGCGCTGTGAAGCGCACTTAGCTGAGACCCTTGTTTAGCTAGGAAAGAGGGTAAAGCCTTCCCTAGGCCAGAGTCCCAGCCCGTGGAGAATGAAGGACTGGTTGGATAGAACACCCAAAAGGGCAGCTCTGGCTCAGAGTCTCGGACCAGTGCGAGCTCAGCCAGGGCACTGCGGCCCCTGGTAGCCTCAAGGTCGCGAAGCGGACTTAGCCAAGGACTGCTTGGAGCTCGCCCCGGTCCTTCGGGCTGAACCGATACACCCTTCCGGGAAGCGGACATCCCCGAGGACTGCTAGGAGCCCTAATCGGTCGTCATTAGCTAGCGGCCGGCAAGGCGGCCGCCGCAGATCGCCAATGCCCTCGCGGGCTTGTTCCGCACAGGCTGCACGGCTTCTGCGAGCCAGCGCCATGGGTCAACCGCCGACTCAGAAGCAATCGAAGCCCGCGCGGAGGTGGCGGGAGCGGCCGCTCAGCTCGGTTAGGTGTAAGGCCGCGGGAGCCTCACAGCGAATTCACTTTTTTCAGGCCGAAAATAGATCGAGCTCAACTGAAGGTGGGTGCGCTTTAGATCGGTCTCCAGATTTTCGATCAAGGTCTCGGCCTCGCCCACCGAGAGCTCATCCACAAAGTCAGCACTAACCGCGACAAAGATCGAATCCGGCGCGGCATGAATGGTGCGCACGTGATTGACCGCCGTCACGCCCGGCGTCGCTTCAATGGCGCCCCATACTGCAGCGACCAATTCCGGGTCCGCCGCCTCGCCAATGAGCAGCCCCTTGGCCTCCCGAGCCAACAAGGCGGCCACCAGCGCCAGAATGCCACCGATCGCAATGGAGGCGGCGCCGTCGATCCGGGGATCTCCAAGCGCGTGGCTTGCCCATACGCCGAGGCCAGCGACGAGCAAGCCGAGCAGCGCGGCGCTGTCCTCAAAGAGGACGATGAACCCCGCTGGATCCTTGGAACGTCGAACGGCGCGCCACCAGCCGACCCCACGTCGCTTGGCGTCGAATTCTTTGACAGCGATCGCCCAGGAAGCGCCCTCCAGCAGGAAGGCTACGCCCAGCACCAGATAGTTGATCAGCGGATCGCGAAGCGGCTCTGGGTCCTGGATATGAGCCCAGCCCTCGTAGATCGACACCCCAGCGCCGACCCCAAAGATCAGAATCGCTACCACAAAGGCCCAGAAGTAAAGTTCGCGCCCGTAGCCGAAGGGGTGCAGGGCGTCGGGCGGGCGCTTTGCCTTGGCTTGGCCATAGAGCAGCAGCACCTGATTGCCGCTATCGACCAGCGAATGAATACCCTCTGTCAGCATGGACGAGGATCCGGTGAGCGCCGAAGCCACAAACTTCGCGATAGCGATGCCGAGGTTGGCGAACAGCGCACCGAAAAGGACGATGTTGGCTTTGATCGGGTGAGCGCTTGGCTCTGTGGATCGCTCACTCATGGGCTCACCCGATCCCTATGCGCGGCGAGGATGCCGACGCCCAACCCAGGCAAGAGGTCGTGCGCTCGGTCTCAGCGCCAAATGGCGCCGTCGATTTGGGCGCCGGATTGACGAGGCGCCGGGGCAACGAAGCGTTTCTGACAGAGCCGGCGCCTTCAGCATCTATGGGCCTTCACCAGGGCCATAGTGCAATGCCCCGCGTTCGAGTTAGCTCCTGGTTTGCCGCTGAGGGCCACGGCCGATCTCCCAAGAGGCGCCCAATTGCTCTGGCAGCCCCCCTGCTCTCTAAGGTTTGCGGTCACGCTCTTTGAGCGAGAGCGAGTTCTTGAGCCGACTTTGGCGGGGCCGCTGTAGGCACCAAGGCTATCTTGACGCGATGGCGATGACCCGCCCTTAAGGTTCTGGTTGTCGATTGAGATGTCCAGACCTCGCCCAAGACCAAGCATCCTGCACGCGAGCGCCGCGGTCCTTCGATCAGCGCCTCATGGCACGGCTAAAGCGAGCGGCTAGAAGCAATCGGCGGTGTCAGGGCATGACCGTTGGGGCTTAGGGACCAAACGCGTGCGAAACATCAGCGAACGGCTGATGTCGCCACGCCGTTGAAGTCGCTCTAGGGCGCGTCCACGCGCGCCCTCTTGGCGTTGGTCGTTACTGGCGCGCCTTGCGGGCGGCGTAGCGACGGTCACGGGCTTCCTTTTGCTCGGCCTTGGTCAGGGCCTTGCGCGCCTTGCGCTCGCCACGCTTGGCTTCCAGGGCGTCGGCCTCGACCGCTTCAGCCGCCAGACGCGCCGCCTCTTCGGCCTGGGCGGCCGCTTGCTTCTTGGCGTCCTTGGCCGCCTGGCGCTCCTGACGGACCCGCTCCAGCTCAGCTTCGCGCAGGGCGGCGCGTTCAGCGAACTGGGGATCGGAAGCGGCGGCCTTAGGCTTGAAGTTGGCCAGCAGAGCCTTCTTGGCTTCGGCGGCGGTCTTCAGGCGTTCAGAGAAACTGGTGCGGTCGTTTTGGTTCATGTGGAGCTTTCGTCGTGTTGCGCCGCAGGGGCGGCTTCGGGTTCAGAAGGGGTTTCAGCATTGGTCTCAGCCGACCGAAAGGTCGCCGCGCAGATCGCCTGCAGGTGGCGGCGCACCGAATAGGTGGCCAGCAGCGCGTCCACGGCGCGGAAGCCCTCGCCCTTCAGGCGCAGCTTCAGTTCGGGAAGATCGGCGACTTCGCCGGAGCGGGCGAGGAAATAGGCGCGTTCGAGGGTGGACATGGTCGTCCTCCTAGGTTCAGCAGGTCCGGCGCGGCCACGAGGGTCCTGGCCGCGTCGTTCAAGCACAAGTGTTCGCACCCCCATCCTTGAGGGCGTTCATCAGAATTGCCGGCGAGGATCGAAGTAGGCTCGGGCTCGATCCGAAGAGCGGGCGTGGAGAGCAACCGAACCAGTGCAATGTCCGGTCACCCTAGCATCAATGTGCGCCCGGCGCCAGCGCAGCGGCGTCATGGCGGCGACGCCTGATCAGAACGCTCGCCCACCGCCTGGGCGGGCCTGGACGATGCGACGCGACAGAGAGTCCCCTCCCCCGTCGCCATCGCCTGATCCGGCCCCAGCCGGTTCAGGACGCCCTCGACTTCACCCTTGATCCACCACTGCTGGCCCCCGCCCACATAGCGCGCGCCGCTGGCCGCCGGCGCCAGGGTCAGCAGCTTGATCTCGCCGCGATATTCGATGAGCGCCGTCTCGTCCCGGCGATAGTCCACCCGCAGGCGCTCCCCATTGGCGCAGCGATAGACGATGGCGCTGTCCTCCAGGACCGGCGGGCTGCCCAGCGGCTGAGCCACAGGCTCGACCGCGACAATTTCAGGGCTGGGCGCTGGGCCGGCGGTCGGCTCGCAGGCGGTCAGGATGATCGTGGCGAGCGGAGCCAGCGCCAACGCGTTCAACAAGCCGGAACGGACCATGGCGACCTCCAAGGTCAGTGTAACGCCATTCGCCCCTGGCGCTAAATCACGGTCATGGGCTCTACGCCTCAGCCCTCGCCGCCGCCTTGGCGTCCGCCTCCCAAGCCCGGAAGTCCGCATCCTCCAGCAGGCGTGCGCCATAGGCGTCGGCGGCCGGGCCGCCGCCGAAGTCGGTCAGCGCCAGCTCGTAGGTTCGCAGGCGCGAGGCGACCGGCGTGAAAAAGGCGTCGGCGATCGACCAGGAGCCGGCCAGGAACGGGCCGCCATGCCGGTCCAGCATCAGGTGCCAGAGGGTGGCCAGGCGCTGCAGGTCCGCCGCCAGGGCCTCGGTGACCTCTATCCCCGAAGGCGCCTGGTCGAGCGCCATGGGGCAGGCGCTGCGCAGCGCGGAGAAGCCCGAATGCATGAGCGCACACGCCGCGCGGGCCTGGGCGCGGGCGGCGGGGTCTTCCGGCCAGAGGCGGGCGCCGGGAAAGCGCTCGGCGAGATATTCGCAGATGGCCAGCGAATCCCAGATCAGCAGGTCGCCGTCCTTCAGCACCGGGACCTGGCCGAACGGGGAATGGGGGGCGATCTGCCCCTGGGTGGCCTCGCCCTGCCGCAGATCCACAAGGGTTTCAGTGAACTGCGCCCCGGCCTTGCGCAGCGCCAGCCAGGGCCGCAACGACCAGGTGGACCAGCGCTTCGTCCCGACGACCAGCTCCATCCCAACCTCCTCGAAATCTGGGTATCGCACTTGCCCAAGCCCAAGGGAGCCTGTCTAGAGTGCCGCAACGATAAGAAGCCTTATGCCCAGGAGACGAAGCCGCATGACAGACACCGCCGCGCCTGTGGCGCCCACGCCGGACACCGGGCCTGCGCCCGCCGAGGGGATCACGCCCCTCGCCAAACCGGTCCGGACCTATGCCATGAGCCTGCTGCTCGGCATCTACACCATCAACTTCCTCGACCGTCAGGTGGTGAACATCCTGGCCGAGCCGATCAAGCAGGACCTCGGGCTCGCCGACTGGCAGCTCGGCCTGATGAGCGGCCTGGCCTTCGCCCTCTTCTACACCGTGCTGGGCATCCCGATCGCCCGGCTGGCCGAGCGCGGCAACCGGCCGATGATCATCGGCTCGGCCGTGGCGGCCTGGAGCGCGTTCACCGCCCTTTGCGGCGTGGCGCAGAACTTCGTCCAGCTGATCCTGTTCCGCATCGGCGTCGGCGTCGGCGAGGCCGGCTGTTCGCCCCCGGCCCACTCGCTGATCAGCGACTATGTGCCCAAGGAAAACCGCTCCACGGCGCTGGCCTTCTATTCCATGGGCACGCCGATCGGCGGGCTGCTGGGTCTGATCTTCGGCGGCCTGATCGCCGACGCCTATGGCTGGCGGGTCGCCTTCTTCGTCGCCGGGGTGCCGGGCATCCTGTTCGCCATCCTGGCCTTCTTCACCCTGCCCGAGCCCCGCAAGGAGCTGGCGCGCCGCACGGTCAAGATCCAGTCGACCTCGGCCACCTTCCCCGAGACGCTGAAGTTCCTGAAGGGCCGCAAGACCTTCTGGTACATCTCCTTCGCCGCGGCGATCAAAGCCTTCATCGGCTATGGCCACGCGCCCTTCACCGCATCCTTCTTCCTGCGCAACTATCCCGACCAGGTGCAGTCGCTGGCTTCCACCGTCGGCGCCACCGTCGGCTATAACCTGCAGTCCATCGGCTTCCTGGGCCTGGCGCTCGGCCTGATGTCGGGGACGGCCGGGGCCCTCGGCTCCTGGCTCGGCGGCTTCATCGCCGACAAGTTCGCCGCCCGTGACCTGCGCGCCCAGATGATCGCGCCGGCCATCGCCTCCCTGGTCACCATCCCGATCTATATTGCTGCGGTGACCATTGGCAGCGTGCCGCTGGCTCTGTTGCTGCTGACGGTGAACGGCCTGCTGGGCACCATCTGGTACGGCCCGGTCTATGGCACGGCCCAGTCGATCGTGCCGCCGCACATGCGGGCGACCACCTCGGCCATCCTGCTGTTCATCATCAACCTGATCGGCCTGGGCCTCGGCCCCCTGGCCGTGGGCCTGCTCAGCGACTACTTCGCCGTCGGCATGGGCATGGGATCGGGTGAAGGCGTCCGCTGGGCGCTGATCGTCTCGACCACCTTTGGTCTGGTCGCCTTCTACTGCTTCTGGCGCGCGACCCAGACCATCCGCGAAGACCACGTCGGCTAAGACCGACCAGATCGCCCGGCGCCCAGCGGCGTCGGGCGAGGCTCGCTTTGCCCTCTGGCGCAGCGGTCAAGCCTGTGTCCAGATGCCCCCATAAGAACGACGACAGTTCGGGGGAGGAAGACTTGACGGCGATCGATCCGGGGGCGACGAGCGCGCCCAAACCTCTGTTCTCAGAGAGCTACAAGACCAGCGTGCTTGGCCTGCTGGTCCTGGCCTACACCTTCAACTTCATCGACCGGACGATCATCTCGACCATCGGCCAGGCGATCAAGGTCGACCTGGGCCTCACCGACACCCAGCTGGGCCTGCTGGGGGGCCTGGCCTTCGCCCTGCTCTACACCACCCTGGGCATTCCGATCGCCCGGCTGGCCGAGCGGCGCAATCGGGTCAACATCATCTCCATCGCCATCGTCATCTGGTCGGCCTTCACCGCGCTCTGCGGCATGGCCAACAGCTTCCTGATGCTGATCCTGTTCCGGCTGGGCGTCGGGGTGGGCGAGGCGGGCCTGTCGCCGCCAGCCCATTCGCTGATCTCGGACTATTACGAGCCCCGGCGCCGCGCCACGGCCCTGTCGATCTACTCCTTCGGCATTCCGCTGGGCACCATGTTCGGCGCCGTCGCCGGCGGCTGGATCGCCCAGAACCTGTCCTGGCGGGCGGCCTTCGTCCTGGTCGGCCTGCCGGGCATCCTGGTGGCCATCGCCCTCAAGCTCTTCGTCAAGGAGCCGCCCCGGGGCTATTCCGAACAGGCGCCCGTGGTCGACACGCCCATGCTGGAGGGCGAGGAGACCGTGCCCCCGGCGACGATCAAGCCGCCCTCCATCCTGGCGGTGGCCAAGCGCATCTTCGGCCGCTGGAGCTTCTTCCACATGGTGGCGGGCATCACCGTCGCCTCGTTCGCCAGCTATGGCACCGGCCAATACCAGGCGGCCTACTTCATCCGCATGTTCGGCCTGGACCTGGCCACGGTCGGCCTGATCTTCGGCCTGATCGGCGGGGTCGCCGCCGGGGTCGGCACCCTGATGGGCGGCTTCCTTACCGACTGGGCCGGAAAGCGCTCGGGGCGCTGGTACGCCCTGGTGCCGGCCATCGGCCTGCTGGTGGCCTGCCCGCTCTACATCCTGGTCTATCTGCAGAACGACTGGCGCTGGGCCGCAGCCCTGCTGCTGCTGCCGGGCATCTTCCACTACACCTATCTGGGCCCGACCTTCGGGGTGATCCAGAACGCGGTCTCCCTGCGCATGCGGGCCACGGCCACGGCCCTGCTGTTCTTCGTCCTGAACCTGATCGCACTGGGCTTTGGCCCGCCCTTCTGCGGCTGGTGCATCGACATGATCAGCCAGAACCTGTTCGCCGCCAACAATATGGGGGACTTCTTCGCCCTCTGCCCCGGCGGCATCGGCGCGCCGGGCGCAGGCCCCGTGGTGGACGCCGCCTGCCGCGCGGCGATCGCCGAGGGTTCACGCCAGGGGATCATCTGGAACCTGCTGATCTATGCCTGGGCCGGCGTCCACTACCTGCTGGCGGCCATCACCCTGCCCAAGGACATGGCCTCGGCCCTGGCGGACTCCAACGAAGACTGACCCCTTCACCTTGACAGGCGGGCGCCTTGACCTCCATCAGCCGGGGTTCAAGGAGCCCGCCCATGATCCCCCGCTACGCCCGCGCCGCCGCCGCCGACATCTGGTCCCCGCAGACGCGCTTTTCGATCATGTTCGAGATCGAGGCCCACGCCGCCGACGCCATGGCGGAGCTCGGCGTCATTCCGAAGGAAGCGGCGGAGACGATCTGGGCCAAGGGCCGCGACGTGGTCTGGGACGCCGAGCGCATCGACGCCATCGAGCGCGAGGTGAAGCACGACGTCATCGCCTTCCTGACCCACGTCACCGAGGTGGTCGGGCCTGAGGCGCGCTTCCTGCACCAGGGCATGACATCGTCGGACGTCAACGACACCGCGCTGGCCGTCCAGCTCAGCCGCGCCACCGACCTGCTGATCGAGGATGTGGACCTGGTTTTGGCGGCCCTCAAGACGCGCGCCTTCGAGCACCGCATGACGCCTTGCGTCGGCCGCAGCCACGCCATCCACGCCGAGCCCACCACCTTCGGCCTCAAGCTCGCCGGCCACTATGCCGAGTTCCAGCGCGCCAAGGAGCGCCTGGCCATGGCCAGGTTCGAGATCGCCACCTGCGCCATCTCCGGCGCCGTGGGCACCTTCGCCAATGTCTCGCCGCAGGTCGAAGCCCATGTGGCGCAGAAGATGGGCCTGGCCGTCGAGCCCGTCTCCACCCAGGTGATCCCGCGGGACCGCCACGCGGCCTATTTCTGCGCGCTGGCCGTCGTGGCCTCGTCCATCGAGCGCCTGGCCGTCGAGATCCGCCATCTGCAGCGCACCGAGGTGCTCGAGGCCGAGGAAGCCTTCGATGTGGGCCAGAAGGGCTCGAGCGCCATGCCGCACAAGCGCAACCCGATCCTGACCGAGAACCTGACCGGCCTCGCCCGGCTGATCCGCTCGGCCGCCGTCCCGGCCCTGGAGAATGTCGCCCTGTGGCACGAGCGCGACATCAGCCATTCCTCCGTTGAGCGCGGCATCGCACCCGACGCCACCATCCATATGGACTTCGCCCTGCGCCGTCTGGCCGGCGTCATGGAGCGGCTGGTGGTCTATCCGGAGAACATGGCCAAGAACCTCGACCGCCTGGGCGGCCTGGTCCATTCCCAGCGGGTCTTGCTGGCCCTGACCCAGAAGGGCTCCTCGCGGGAGGGCGGCTACGCCGCGGTCCAGCGCAACGCCATGAAGGTCTGGCGCGGCGAGGGCAATTTCCTGGACTTCCTGAAGGCCGATCCCGAGATCACCCTGGCCGATGAGGAGCTCGAGGCCCTGTTCGACCTCGGCTACCACTTCAAACATGTGGACACGGTCTTCGCCCGGGTGTTCGGCGAACAGGCCTAAGGGCTCAGGCCTGGGCCGGGGCGGGGATTTCTTCCTCGCCGCCGGCCGGCGGCCCGCCATCCTTCCTACGCGCCAGCCAGTCGGCCAGGCGGAAGACGAAGGGATTGGCCAGGATCGAGATCAGGGCGCCTGCCAGCACCAGGTCGTGGGTCTCCCGGGCCATGATCCCCACCGACACCCCGACGCCGGCCAGGATGAACGAGAACTCGCCGATCTGGGCGAGGCTGGCGGCGATCATCAGGCTGGAGCGCTTCTCCAGCCTGAACAGGCTGGTGATGGCGAGCGCCGCAGCCGACTTGCCCACCAGGACGATCAGCACCACCGCCACGACGGCCAGGGGGCGTTCGACGATCACGGTCGGATCGAACAGCATGCCGACGGACACAAAGAACAGCACCGCAAACGCGTCCCGCAGCGGTAGGGATCGTTCGGCGGCGTTGTGGCCCAGGGGTGAGCTGCTCAACACCACCCCGGCCACGAACGCTCCCAGGGCGAAGGACGCCCCGAACACGGCATAGGCCAGGTAGGCGATCCCGAGCGCGATGGCCAGAACGCCCAAGGTGAAGAGCTCCCGGGACTTGGTGTGGGCGATCCTGACCAGCAGCCAGGGCAAGACGCGCGAGCCGACAATCATCATGAAGGCGATGAAGATGGCGATCTGAAGCAGGGTCGCGCCGATCTGCAGCGCCACGCCCCCGGGGCTGGTCCCCGCCTGGTTCAGCGCCATCAAAGGCACGAGGACCAGCGCGATGACCATCACCAGGTCCTCGACGATCAACCAGCCGACGGCGATCTGGCCGGCCTCGGTCTTGAGCGCCTTGCGCTCCTCGATGGCCCGCAACAGCACGACCGTCGAGGCGACCGAAAGGGTGAGGCCAAAGAGCGCCGCCTCGCCATTGGAGAAGCCCAGCAGCCGCCCGACGCCCCATCCCAGCGCCGTCGCCACGGCGATCTGGACCACCGCCCCCGGCACGGCGACCCGGCGCACCTTCAAAAGGTCGGCCGGGGAAAAGTGCAGCCCCACCCCGAACATCAGCAGGATGACCCCGATCTCGGCCAACTGCCCCGCCAGGGAGACGTCGGCCACCCAGCCCGGCGTGAACGGCCCCACCGCCCCCCCGGCCAGCAGATAGCCCACCAGCGGCGAGAGCCTCAGCCGGTTGGCCAGCATGCCAAAAACGAAGGCCAGGACGAAGCCGGCCACCAGGGTCAGGATCAGGGAGTCGTCGTGGGGCATCGCATCTCCGAACGCCGCCCACGGTCGCAGCCCAGGCCAGCCTTAGGCAAGTGCGGCGCGGACGACGATGTCGGTCGGGCGTTCAACGGCGACGGATCGGCCAGCAGGCGCCCGTCGATGACTTGCGGGCGGCGCCGGCCCCAGGGGGCCGAGCGACAGGTCTGCGAACAGGACGACACGACCGCGCCCGTCGGGCGCGACCGCCTGTCGTCGATCATGCACTTTGAAGAGCGCGAGCGATCCAGCCGCTCAGCTGGACCTATTCGCCGGCGCGAAACTGTTCGCGGGCCTGGGCCAGGAACTCGTCCATCTTCATGCGGACCTCGCCCTCGGAGACCTGGACGCCGGAGCCCTTCAGGTCCTCGAAGACCTTGCGCAGCACGTCCTCGTCGCCAGGTTGCTCGAGATCGGAGCGAACCACGGCTTGCGCATAGGTCGCCACACGGTCCTCGGCCAGGCCCATCAGGCCAGCCGCCCATTCACCCAGCATGCGGTTGCGCCGCGCGCTGGCCTTGAATTCCTGTTCCTGATCGAGCGCGAACTTCCTTTCGAAGCCCTTCTCACGATCGTCAAACGTGGTCATGCGTTCCCCGATAAGCGACACATCGCAGGCTCCATACCCCCCACTGGGCGAGCCCGCAATCGAAACACACAAGTCGCCAGACGTTCGCAAGCGCGACGGCGCGACGCACGAAAGGCGTCAAGCGCAGGTTTGCGCCCCGCGCGCCCATCCGCTAATTTCCGCGCGCCTCATGTCGAGCGAGAGGCCGAGTCGGGACCGCGCGTGGACGTCCGCTGCGCGCGTTTTTTCATTTCCGACCGCGGCAAGCCCTCGTTCTGGGAGAAGGCGTTGCAGATGACCCGCCGCAAAAAGATTTACGAGGGCAAGGCCAAGATCCTCTACGAGGGTCCTGAGCCTGGCACCTTGATCCAGTATTTCAAGGACGACACCACCGCCTTCGACGCCACCAAGAAGGCCGTGCTGGAGGGCAAGGGCGTCATCAACAATCGCATCAGCGAATATGTGATGACCCGCCTGAACTCGATCGGGGTCCAGAACCACTTCATCAAGCGCCTGAACCTGCGCGAGCAGCTGATCCGCGAAGTGGAGATCATTCCGCTGGAGGTGGTGTGCCGCAACATCGCCGCCGGCTCGCTCTCGACCCGGCTTGGCCTCCCCGAGGGCCAGGCCCTGCCCCGTTCGATCATCGAGTTCTTCCTGAAGGACGACAAGCTCCACGACCCGATGGTCACCGAGGAGCACATCACCGCCTTCAACTGGGCCTCGACCCAGGAGATCGACGACATCATGGCGCTCACCCTGCGGGTGAACGACTTTCTCACCGGCATGTTCGGCGCCGTCGGCATCACCCTGGTGGACTTCAAGATCGAGTTCGGCCGCATCTGGGAGAACGACTTCGGGCGGGTCATCCTGGCCGATGAGATCAGCCCCGACTCCTGCCGCCTGTGGGACTCGGTCACCAACGAAAAGCTCGACAAGGACCGCTTCCGCCGCGACCTGGGCGATGTGATCGAGAGCTATACCGAGGTGGCCCGCCGTCTGGGGATCATGAAAGAGATGCCCACCGTGATCCAAGGAGGACTCCACTAGTGAAGGCCAAGGTCCACGTCTTCCTCAAGCCCGGCGTCCTGGACGTCCAGGGCAAGGCCGTCGAGCAGGCTCTGCACGGCCTGGGCTGGTCCGGCGTCGAAGGCGTCCGGGTCGGCAAGACCATCGAGTTCGACCTCAAATCGGCCGACCGCGCCGCCGCCGAGGCCGAGGTCAAGGCCATGTGCGACAAGCTGCTGGCCAATACGGTCATCGAAAGCTACCGGGTCGAGCTGGCGTGAGGGTTCGGGCCGGCCTGGCGTGCAGCATCCTGGGTCTCGCCCTGACCGCCTGCACGCCGCCCGCCCCCGTGCCCGTCGCGGCGTTCGAGTTGAACTGCGCCCAGGGCTTCGACGCCATCCGCGCCGCGATCCTCGCCCGCCCCGGCCTGACGCCCGCGCCCGACGCCCCTGGAGAGCCCTACGAGATCCTCAATGAAGAGAGCGGCCGGGCCTCCTACATACTGACCAGACCCGAGGCTCCGGCCCATCCGGCGGTGTTCATCCAGACCGCCACGCGACGGGACGGCGAACGGGTCATGGAACACGAGGGTTGCGCCTTCGGCGACGCGGCCGAATACGACCAGCTTCTCGCCTACTGGGAGTCGCTCGCGGCCGCGCGGTGACGACCAGCCTCCCGGCTCCGGCCGGTTCAACTTTGGAACGACCAGGTTCGAACGCGACATGAAAGCCGCCGTCATTGTCTTCCCCGGCTCCAATTGCGACCGCGACTGCAAGGTCGCCGTGGAGCGCTCCACCGGCGCGCAGGTGGACATGGTCTGGCACGGCGACACCGCCCTGCCCGAGGGCCTGGATCTGATCGTCCTGCCGGGCGGATTCTCCTATGGGGACTATCTGCGCTGCGGGGCCATGGCCGCCCTCTCGCCGGTGATGACCGAGGTCAAGGCCGCCGCCGAACGCGGCGTCGCCACGGTGGGCATCTGCAACGGCTTCCAGGTGCTCTGCGAGGCCGGGCTGCTGCCTGGCGCCCTGCTGCAGAACGAACGGCTGAAATATGTCTGCAAGCCCGTCAGCCTTGAGGTCACCAACGCCCAGACCCGCTTCACCTCCGGCTATGGCGGCCGCCGGGAGGTGGTCATGACCGTGGGCAATGGCGAGGGCAACTATTTCGCCGACGAGGCCACCCTCGACCGGCTTGAGGGCGAGGGCCAGGTGGTCTTCCGCTATCAGGACAATCCCAACGGCTCGGCCCGGCGGATCGCCGGCATCGTCAACGGCAAGGGCAATGTGCTGGGCATGATGCCCCACCCCGACCGCGCCTTCGAGGCCGAGCTGGGTTCGGCCGACGGGGCGCTGCTGTTCCAGAGCGCGCTGGCCAGCGCCTGAGGCTGTCGCCGAAACTTCGCACCGGATAACGGCGCAAGAGCATGGCTTGATCGCCCCAGGCGGGCTATGCGCAGGCCCATGTCTTCGGTCGAGTCCGCCCTGCCGCCCCCCAGTCCGCTGGCCGTCCCGGTCCTGATGGGGGTGGTGTTCCTGAGCCTGATCGGCTTCGGGGTGGTGATCCCGCTCCTGCCCTTCTACGCCGTGGTGTTCTCCGCCACCGCCTGGCAGGTCACCCTGATGTTTGCGGTGTTCGCCGCCGGCCAGTTCTTCGGCGAACTCATCTGGGGTCGGCTGTCGGATCGCATCGGCCGAAAGCCGGTGATCCTGGGCACCATACTGGTCGCCGCCCTCGGCTATGTGGCCCTGGCCTTTGCGCCCAACATCTGGTTCGCCGTCGCCGCCCGCGCCGTGGCCGGCGTCTTCAGCGGCAATATCTCGACCATCCAGGGCTATATCGTCGATGTGACGCCGCCGGAGAAGCTGGCAGGGCGTCTCGGTCTGATCGGTTCGGCCTTCGGGATCGGCTTCGTGGTGGGGCCCCTGCTCGGCGGCCTGCTGGCGCGCCCGGAACTCGGCGCGGCCGGATTCCAGCCGCCGCTGCTCACCGCCGCCGCCCTCTGTGTCGCCGGCGCCCTGGGCGCAGCGGTCTTCGTGCGCGAGAGCCGCAGCCGCGCCGCCGCGGGCGCCCAGCGGCCTGGCCCGCTTCAGGCCCTGGCCCACACCCTGGCCGACCCGACCCTGCGCCGGCTGATGGGCGGCACCTTCCTCTCTTTCGCCGGCTTCTCGGCCATGTGGTCCATTTTCGGGCTCTGGGGGGCGGCGGAGTACGGCTGGGACCCCAGGATGATCGGCTTCGTCATGGCCCTGACCGGCGTCGCTGCGGCCACCAGCCAGGGCCTGCTGGCCGGTTGGGCGGTCAAGCGGATCGGCGAGCGGCCCACCGTGCTGATCGGTCTGACGGTCACCGCCGCCTTCCTGTTCATGGAGGCCCTGGGGCCGCCGGTCACCGTGGCCATCCTCCTGATGATCGTGCTGGTCATCGGCCACACCACCAGCCAGCCGGCCACCTCGTCGCTGATCTCCAGGGCGGCGCCTGCGGGGCGACAGGGCGAGACGCTCGGCGCCAACAATGCGTCCAGCGCCGCGGCCCGCGTGCTCGGCCCGGTGATGGCCGGCTTTCTCTTCTCAGGCGTGGGAACCTGGGCGCCCTTTGTCCTGGCCGGAGTCCTCATCCTGCCGGCCGCGCTGCTCATCGGCCTTGGCGACCGGGGCCTGGGCGACCGTCGCTGAGCGCACCGGCGGCAGCTCGCCCCGCGCCACCGCCATCCCCATCTGCAGGCTCCGGGCGATCATCTCGGCCCGGTCGGTGAAGAGTGCGGCGGCGGCGGGCTCGCAGGTCTCGGCCGCCGTCGCCCGCCAGATGTCCAGCCAGTGGGCGAAGTGCTGAGCCCTGACCCCGGTCAGGCGCATGTGCGCCGGCATGGGCGCGCCCTTGAACCGGCCGGTCGCCAGGGTGACCGAGGACCAGAAGTCACAGAGCTTCGCAAGGTGCGCGTCCCAGTCGGCGATCTGGGCCGCGAAGATCGGCCCCAGCATGGGGTCGGTCCGCACCTTGCCGTAGAAGGCGTGAACCTGAGCCTGGATGACCGCCTCGGTGACGTCGGCCGACCGGCCAGGCGCCAGGGCCAGCCGGCGGACGGCGGCGGCGGCGCGCTCTTCGGGGGTGATGTCTCGCATGGCCCCATCCTGCCGCACAGGGACGCCAGCGCGCCACTCCGGGGTGATACTAATCGTTCGCTATTAGGAATCGTTTGCAACTAGGCCGGATGCGGTTAGGAAGGGCCACCGCTCGCCCACCGCGTCCTGGAGGCTCGATCTTGTCCTGCGCCCGGCCTTTCGCCCCGTCGCCCGCTCTCCTGCGCCCGGGGGCCAGGTCGTGAGCGGCGGGGTCCTGCGCGCCCCCCTGTGGCGGCGGCGCGCCGACGTGGCCGCCCGTGCCGTGGCCGCGATCGGCCTGGGCTATCTGCTCGCCGCCCTGGCCGCCGCCACCCTGGCCCGCTGGCTGCCTGCGCCGCGGCTCGAGGCGACGATGATCGGCGGGCTGACCTCCTTCGCCGTCTTCGCCGCGGTCGCCATGTGGGCCTTCGCCGCCCGCCAGGCCTGGCGGGTCTGGGCCTATGGCTGCCTGATCGCCTCGGGCCTGGCGGTGCTGATATGGCTGTCCCTGCTGATGGAGCCGCGGCTGTGAAGGGATCGTTCCGCCAATCCATGGCCTGGCTTCACACCTGGTCGGGCCTGGTGTTCGGCTGGGTGCTGTTCGCCATGTTCATGACCGGCACGGCCAGCTATTTCCGCCCCGAGATCACCCGCTGGATGGAGCCGGAGACCGGCCGCCCCGCCAGCTACGCCCAGGCCGCCCAAGGCGCTGTGGCCTATCTGAACCAGACCGCGCCCGACGCGCAGAGCTGGTCGATCACCCTGCCAGACGAGCGCCAGGCCACCGCCCGGCTCTTCTGGCGGCCAGCCCCCTCGCCGGGCGAAGAGGCGCCGCGGCGACGCGGCCGTAGCGAGAACCGGGCCGTCCTCGACGCCTCGACCGGCCAGCCGGTCAGCCCCCGCGACACCCGCGGCGGCGAGTTCTTCTATCGGGTGCACTTCCAGATGCACTATCTGCCCGTGCTCCAGGGGCGTTGGGTGGCGGGGCTCTGCGCCATGTTCATGCTGGTGGCGATCACCTCCGGCGTCGTCACCCACAAGCGGATCTTCAAGGACTTCTTCACCTTCCGCCCGCGCAAGGCCGCCCAGCGGTCCTGGCTGGACGCCCACAACCTGACCGCCGTCCTCGCCCTGCCCTTCCACCTGATGATCACCTATACGGGCCTCGTCACCCTGATGGGGCTCTACATGCCCTGGGGGGTGACCGCGAACTACAAGGCGCCGGAGACCTATTTCGAGGCCATGTTCCCCAGGGCCGAAGAGGTGGAGCGCAGCGGCGTCTCAGCGCCCCTGGCCAATCTTCCCGGCGTGCTGGAGACCGCCTCGGAGCACTGGGGCGGCGGCCGGCCCTGGATCGTCAATGTCAGCAATCCCGGCGACGCCTCCGCCGTCATCGAGGTCACCCGCCACTCCGGCGACCAGCTGGCCTATGCCGGCGGAACCCTGGCCTTCAACGGGGTCACCGGCCAGCTGATCTCGGCGACGCCTGAGCCTGGTCCGGCGGTTCTGACCCACCGCGTCATGTATGGTCTGCACATGGGGCGCTTCGCAGATCCCATCCTGCGCTGGGTCTATTTCCTGTGCAGTCTGGCCGGCTGCGCCATGGTGGCCACAGGCCTGGTTCTCTGGACGGTCAAGCGTCGCAGCCAGCTTCCCGACCCGGAGCGCCCCCACTTCGGCTTCCGCCTGGTCGAGCGGCTCAACATCGGGACCATCGCCGGGGTCCCGGCCGGCATGGCCGCCATGCTGTGGGCCAACCGCCTGCTGCCGGTCGGCATGGCCGGCCGCGCGGAGTGGGAGGTGCACAGCTTCTTCATCGCCTGGGCGGGCACGATCGCCTGGGCCTGCGCACGGCCGGCCCGGCGCGCCTGGGTCGAAACCCTGTCGGCCGCAGCGTTCCTGGTGGCCGCCCTCCCCCTGGTCAGCGCTGCGACCACCTCGCGCAACCTGCTCGGCGCCCTGCTGAGCGGCGATTGGGCCATGGTCGCCTTCGACCTGACCCTGCTGGCCCTAGGCGCAGCCCTGGCCTTCTGCGCGCTGAAGGCCGGCGCCTATCGGGCGGCGCCCAAGCCCCGTCGGCGGAGCCGGACCGTGGCGGCGCCGGCATGATCCTGACCGCCGCCTTCCTGCTGGCCTTCGCTGGCTTCGCCGCCTTCTGCGTGTCGATGACCAAGCACCAGGTCGAGACGGTGGGCCGCCGCCTGGCGCCGCGCGAACAGACCCTGGCCAAGGCGGCTGGCGCGGCGGGCCTCGGCGCCGCCTTCGCCTGCGCGGTCTTGGCCGAAGGCTGGCGCTTCGGGTCGGTGCTCTGGAGCGGCCTCATCATGCTGGCCGCCCTGGCGCTGACCCTGCTGCTGGCCTATCGCCCCAGAACCGCCGCCCGTTTCGCCGCCGTGAGCGCCTATTTCGCCCCCCTGCTGGTCGCCGCCTGGGCCCTGGTGACCTTCATCGAGGCCTGAGGCCCGCCCGCCCGCCGATGCTGTTGGCTTAGGCGCAAGCTGTGGCAGACTGAGCCGACGGGCGTGGGGACGGACGATGGCCGGATTTGTTCACGTCATAGACGATGACGCCTCCCTGCGGGCGGCGCTGGACAGTCTGTTTCGCTCTGTCGGCCTGCAGGTTCGTCTCTATGGATCGGCCGCCGAATTCCTGGACGCCCCGCCGGTCGATGCGCCCGGCTGCCTGGTGCTGGACGTGCGCCTGCCTGGCCTCAGCGGTCTCGACTTCCAGGCGCAACTGGCCGACCTCGGCGTAAGCCTGCCCGTGGTGCTGATGACCGGCCATGGGGACATCCCCATGTCGGTTCGGGCCATGAAGGCCGGCGCCGTCGACTTCCTGCCCAAGCCCTTCCGCGAGCAGGACATGCTCGACGCTGTCGCTGCAGCCATCGCCCGCGACGAGGCCCAGCGCGCCGCCCAGGCCGCCAGCTCCCACCTGCGTGATCTCTATGCTGCGCTCAGCCCCCGTGAACGCCAGGTCATGGCGCTGGTCACCGCCGGCAAGCTGAACAAGCAGGTGGCCGGCGACCTCGGCATCAGCGAGATCACCGTGAAGATCCACCGCGGATCGGCCATGCGAAAGATGGGCGCCCGATCGTTGGCCGAACTGGTCCGCATGGCCGAGGCCCTGTCGGCGCCGGCCGCTAACACCAGGGTATGATTCCGCCGCCGGCCCCGACGTGCGATCAAGACGGTTGTTGAGCGGTGTTGCGCCGCGCCGGAAAGGCCAAGCGTGCCCGCCTCCCCCCTGATCTTCCTGGTCGAGGACGACGACTCCGTCCGCCAGGCCATGACCGGCCTGCTGCGATCGACGGGCTATCAGGTCCTGGCCTTCGGTTCCGCCGAAGCCTTCAGATCGGAAGAGCGTCGTGTAGGGAAAGAGTGTAGATCTCGGTGGTCGCCGTATCATTCAAAAAAAAACGACCACCAGTCACCACCATACCCCCCCGCCATGCCCACTCCGCAGCTGTCCACCGTCCATAACTCACCCCTCACACCCCC
>CALEOQ010000360.1 GCA_937910255.1 uncultured Caulobacteraceae bacterium
TTATCTTTACTTTTGTTTGTTTTTATTGTTTTTTTTTTTTTTCAAGCAGAAGACGGCATACGAGATTACGACGTGACTGGAGTTCAGACGTGTGCTCTTCCGATCTGCGCCATGTTCTTGGTGTTCTTCGGCCCATTGAAAGACCAGAACAGCCACGCCCATGAATCGCCCATCTTGATGACTTTGCCAATGATGTTGTTGGGCGTCTTGGCTTTGGGATTTGGCTTGATCAGCTTCAACTGGCCCGGCACCTTCGGCGGCTTCGGCTCCGGCTTCGGCGGCTGCGAGGGCGGCTTCAAGAGCGGCGATGGCATCGGATTGGGCCTCCCCGGCGCCGGACTTGTTGGCAGTGCTGACCTCAGCGGCAGCGGTATCGCCCGCTTCGCTGGCCTCCCCAAGTGACCCCGCGCGGGGCTCGCCCGCCTCGGCCCCCCGGGCCTGCGGGGCGCGGGTGCGGTGGGGCGGGGTGGGGGGGCTACGGTGTGGAGGGGCCGGAGGAGGCGAGGGAGAGGGGGCGGGCAGGGGAGGTCCGCACGCGGGGGAAGACGGGGGGCGAGACCTGGTGAGAGGGCGGGAACTCGGCCGGGGCGTCGTTGGGCGGACCGGGATGGTGGATGCGGAATCGCGGCGAGCGCGGGCGGGCCGCCAGCTGGGCGATCGGCAGGTGAAAGGACCGTACATGCTCCCCCTGCGCCTTCGCCGAGTTGAGCGGCCCGGCGTGAAGGTTCGGCAGCGTGTAGGTGGTGTCGTCCGCACCGAGACCGGCCTGGAGCGCCGCCCGGCGGATCAGACAGGGGACACAGTGCCCGCAATGCTGCGGAGGGGCGCCGGACCAGCGGGCCTTGGCCGGCGAGCTGCAGGACATCGTCTCCTTGGCGGACTTTCGCAGGAAGGCCTGGTCGGCGCAGCCGCGGGTCATCTCGCCCTTTGTCTGATGACGGTATCGGTTGAGCAGGGTCGCGCGGATGCCCAGGCGAGCGAGCAACTCGTTCCACCGCGCCATGTAGAAGGGATGGGTCGTACGGGTGCTGAGGGAGCCGAGGCGCAGCGGATCGAGCGGCACGTTCAGGGAAATCAGCCCATTCTCCGGCACGTGGATCGTCACGTCGTCATCGATCGCGTCGGCGGCCAAGGCCGCCAGGGCGAAGAACAGGAATGAGCGTCCACGAAGCGAGTTCTCGACTGCCGAGCCCGCTACGACATCGGTCGGAAAGCCCACCCTGGCCCGTAGATGCATGAACCCGGACTTGGGGTAGTGTTTCTCGATCCGGTCGGCGCAGAAGGTCTGGTGCGCGCTCGTCACCCCGTCCCAATAGTGGCTCACCAGCATCGGCGATCGGCCGGCGGCGAGAAGGTCTATGGCGCCGATGAAACTGTCGAGGCCGCCTGAGAACAGGCAGACGTCCGGGGGCCGGTGCATCGCCAACCGAGTCGGCGCCGGCGCCAGTCGCTTCAACCCCGCGGCGCGGGCGCGGAAGCGCAGCGACCAGCGATCACCGGTCAGGAAGTTCAGCATCTGGACGAGGAGACTGTCCACGGACGCCCAGAGGCCCGGGTCGGAGACCGGAAGCTCCAAGGCGATCTGCCGGGTCCAACCGTCCTGGGACTCGGAATGCCGGTTGACCCGCGTATCGGCGGCGGTAAGGGCCGCGGCGAGCACCGCCAAGTCTACCGCGACCTCGCTTGGCCGTAATCCGACCGCGGCCAGTTGCTCCAGGGCCTGACCGAGGCCGAAATCGAGACGGCGGTCCCCGCTGATGAACGAGATCTCCGTCCTGTGCGTCCCGGTGGCTGGCGGGATGCGGGTCCGGTCCCGATCGCCGAGCCTGCAAACCACGCTGTGCGGCCTCATGCGTCATCTCCGAGGATGGCCAGCATCTCGAACGCGGCCTCATAGATACCGTTCGCGGCGCCGACAACGGCCCGGTCGCTGAGGCTCGCGACCCCGTCGAGCCGGCCCGCCAACTCGCTCCGTACCGTGCCGGCCACGAAGTCGTGCAGCTGCGCCTGCAGCTTGTCGATGGCGCCCACATCGTGGGGAATACTGACGCCCTTGGCGCCGATGTCGTTGAGGATCCGGGCTTCGATCGTGCGTGCGACCACGTCCAGGAAGAACTCTTCCAGCTGGCCGGCCGTCAGGTCGTCGAAGGGGCCGAGCCCCTCTTCGGCCAAGGCGTCGATCGCCTCAAGCATGCCCTGGCGGGCGATGGCTTCGTCCAGGGAGCCGCCCGGCGGACAGATGACTTCGAGCAG
Source organism: uncultured Caulobacteraceae bacterium (assembly GCA_937910255.1). Classification (GTDB taxonomy): domain Bacteria; phylum Pseudomonadota; class Alphaproteobacteria; order Caulobacterales; family Caulobacteraceae; genus Phenylobacterium. Next base: position 2,254 of record CALEOQ010000360.1, read on the forward strand.
CGCGAGGAAGACATCTTCAGCGGGCCGACCGGCCAGATCGCCCAGGTTCACGCGGCGCAGCGCTTCCGCCGGGCCGTCACGGCTGAAATCACGGACGACGCCGAGGAGACGGCCGGCCGACGCTCGAGCCTCGCCCATGCGCCGGGCGGCGCGGCCGCTCCCCCCTACCCCGTCGCGCACATAGCGCGAGACGCCCCGCGCCAGGGCATCGCGATTGCCGGTCCTGGCGAACTGGTTGAAGGCCGTCCTGGCGCCGCGCCAGGAGCCGGCGCCGCTGGCGGCCGAGCGGACGGGCACACGGCCGG
>CALEOQ010000361.1 GCA_937910255.1 uncultured Caulobacteraceae bacterium
GTCCGGCGGCAGGGCGGCGTCCAGGGCCCGCCCTGCCGCCTGCAGCCCCATGGCCACCAGCAGGCCCTGGGTCAGACGACGGACCACAAGGGGCGAACGGGCCGCCCGGCGGGCCTTGGCCCTCAAGGACGCCAGCGGTTTCACTGGCCGGGCGCGATCACCGTGCGGCCGACGCTGGTGCGGGCGTTGACCGCCGGACGGTACATGTCGCGGGCCTGGGCGCCGGGCAGCAGGAAGTCGCCGGGCGTCACCGCCCGGGCCACATAGGCGAAGGCGAAGTCCTCACGGCCAGGCAGGTCCATGGCCGCCACATAGCGGTCGTCCCGGGCCTCCTGCACATCGGCCGCCGACAGCTCGCCCAGGAAGCGGAAGGGCCCGCTCTGGGCGTCATCCGGACCCAGCACCGTCTCGATCTCGAAGCCCGCGGGCAGAGGATCGTCGATCACCAGGGCCATGGACCGCGCCTGCTGGGCGCGGCCGGAGACGATGATGATCACCCGATCGCCCTGGGTCAGGCTGGCGGGATCCACAGGCCCGCCGGTGAAGCTCAGCAGGCGCTTCTGCAGGGTTAGGCCATTGCTGGCCGCCGGCGGCGCCGAGACCGGCGCGCCGCTGACGGTCACCGTCCGCCACACCGCGCCCTGGCCCGAATTGACGAAGCGGGAGTCCGCCAGCCTGCCCACCGCCCAGCGGGGTCCGCCGGCGACGGCGGCCAGGGGGATGGCGCCCGACGCCTCGATGTTCAGAGGGCCTGCGGCGGTCATCATCGCCTGGGCGGCCTGCAGCAGGCGGGCCTGTTCCTGGGTGTTGAGCGCCTCCGGGTCTTCGACGGCGTTCTCCAGCCGGCCCTGCAGATCGCGGGCGATCTCGGTCTCCCCGGCCTCATAGGCCAGGGCGATCACCGCGGCGAGGTCACGGAGCGGGCTCTGGTACCAGTCGCTTTCTTCCCGATAACCCAGCGACCGGACCGCCTGGCGGAAGGCCGAGCGGGACCTTGCCTTGTCGCCCATCAGGGCGAGACCCGCCCCCACATGGGCCTTGGCCAACGGCGAGGTCTCGGACTTCATCTGCACATCGTGCCACCAGCGCAGCCGGGCCAGGTCGCCGCGGCCGCCCTTTGCCAGCACATAGTGGGCGTAGGCTGAGGCGCGGCGGCGCATGGCCTCTGTGGCCGCCTCCGACGCCTGGTGTGAGCCCGCCCATCAGTCAGGATACTTCCACCGATTGGAGACGCAGGCCCAGCCCTCGGGGCCGCAGCTCTGGCCACTGCTCCCCCGGGCCCCGCCGACGGCCGTGCCGGCCACCGGGGCCGCGCCCGCCTCGGCTCCCACCCGCAGCGCGTGG
>CALEOQ010000362.1 GCA_937910255.1 uncultured Caulobacteraceae bacterium
GCTTCGGAGCGGACGGGATCGACCCGCAACGGACGGCGGCGCACGGAGGCGGGGAACAGCTGAGGGTGACGGTAGGCGTCCCGGCTCGGCGGCAGCGGGGTGAGGAAGAACCCCTGCTGCTCAAGGCGTTCCAGGAGCAGTCCGCCGTCGGTGCGCTCAAGCAGGACATTGACCAGCTCGCCTGTCAGGCGATTGAGCAAGGCGGTCTGCATGACCACGTCCCGGGTCTCGTCCGGCAAGGTCATGAGCACCTGTTCGGAGAGGTAGCGGGCGAGTTCGACGCTTGGCCCGGAGAATCTCGCCATCGCCTCATCCTGTGGCGCGCCGCGCTGGAGCGACAGACCGGTCAGCTTGACGGCGATGGGCCAGCCCTCGGTTCGTTCCAGAATCTTGTCGACATCCCCGGCCGCGAGGCTTCGGCCGGCCCGCTCCAGCAAGGTCTCGGCCTCCTGCTCGGAGAAGCGGAGGTCGGTCACGTCGATCTCGAGGAACTGGGCCTCTGCGGTGAGTACGGACTGGCCGAGGGAGGGATAGTCCCGCGAGGCGAAGACGAAATGGCAGTTGGCCGGGGCCAGCCGGATCATCGACTGCAGGAAGGTGGTGACCTGCGCGCTGTCGGCGTGATGAAGATCGTCGAGGATAAGGACGAAGGGCAGCTCGCAGGCTGCGAGCTCATGCAGGATGGCCGAAAGGGCGGCCCGAGGCGGAAGCTCAGCGGGGGGCGGGCCTCCGCCAGCCCCCTCGGCGGCGTCCCCCCGGATGGCGAGCATCAGGTAGCGTATGAGACGTTTGACGTCCCGATCATCGCGTTCGAGGCTCAGCCAGGCTGTTCGAACCCTGCTTGTCGTGAGGCTGTCACGCCATTGGGCCAAAAGACTGGTCTTGCCGTAGCCTGCCGGGGCGTGGATCAGGGTCAGGCGGTGGTCCAGCGCCGCGTGCAGACGCTCAAGCAGCGGGGCGCGTCGAATCTGATCGCCGATCCAGACCGGGGGATCAAACTTCGCGGCCAATAGGTCGTCCACGGAAGTCACGAGCGCTCGGAGCCTCATCCCTACGACAACTTCAAGTCAGACTAGGGGCTAGTCGTAGGCGACGCAAAACGCCGATCGGTCGTCTGCGCTCGGACTTACCCGTTCTGTCTGCGCGGTTACCCTTCTGGGCGCCGATATCACCCGCCTTGCTCATTGCTCGCCCATCCCGGGGCGCCTCTAATCCACGGCGTAGCGGGGCGACGAGGTGTAAGCGTGCGAATTGGCGTCGATGTGGGCGGGACGAATACCGACGCCGTGCTGATCGACAGCACCCGTATCCTGGCCTCGACAAAACAGCCCACTACGGCCGATGTCCGCAGTGGAGTCGCGGCCGCGATCACCGAGGTGCTTCGCCAGGCCGGTGCGGCGCCCGCGGCTGTCGGGGCGGTCATGATCGGGACCACCCATTTTACCAACGCCCTGGTGGAGCGCGGCCGGCTGGATCGGGTCGGGGTGTTGCGGCTGGCCTCGCCGTCCGGTGAGGCGCTTCCGCCGCTGACCGGCTGGCCGGCGGGACTGGTCGAGCAGTTGGGGAAATCCATCTTCCTCCTGCCCGGCGGCCATGAGGTCGATGGACGCGAGATTGCGCCCTTCGATGAAGCAGCTGTCCGCGAAGCCGCCCGCGTCTGCCGCGCGGCGGGGCTGACGGCCATCGCCGTCACCAGCGCATTTGCGCCGATGAACGCCACCATGGAGACCCGCGCCGAGCGCGCCATCCTGGACGAGCACCCGCAGGCGGTGGTCAGCCTGTCCCACGCCATCGGACGGCTGGGGCTGATCGAGCGTGAGAATGGCACGATCCTCAACGCCGCGCTCACCAGCCTGGCGCGGCAGGTCATCGCCTCCTTCGCCGAGGCGCTGCGGGAGCTGGGCCTCGCGGCGCCGCTCTACATCTCCCAGAACGACGGCACGCTCACCTCATCGGAGAATGCGGCGCGATACCCGGTCATGACCATCGGGTCGGGGCCCACCAACAGCATGCGAGGCGCGGCCTTCCTGAGCGGGCTGCAGGACGCCATCGTCATGGACGTCGGCGGCACCACCTGTGATGTCGGCGTGCTGACCAACGGCTGTCCCCGCGAGTCCGCGGTGGCCGGCGATAGTGGCGGGGTGCGCACGAACTTCCGGATGCCCGACGTCCTGGCGCTGGGCCTGGGGGGCGGCGCCTGCGTCCATCTCGATCCGACCCTCTATGCTCTGAACAGCTTCGATCCCGAAAAGGTGCGGGTGGGGCCGGAGTCGGTCGGCTTCCGCCTTACCGAGGAGAGCTACCTCTTTGGGGGCGAGACGCTGACCGCCAGCGACATCGCGGTGGCCGTGGGCCGGGCGCGCTTCGGCGACCCCGACAAGCTCCCGAACCTCAGCCCGGCGGTGCGGGCCGGGGTCTGGGACCACATGCAGGACATGCTGGCCGCCGCCCTCGACCGGATGCAGACCGCCCCCGGAGACGCCGACATCATCGCCGTGGGGGGCGGCCATTTCCTGATTGGCGACAGCCTGCCCGGCGCGGCCAAGTTCGTGCGCCCGCAACACGCCGCCGTGGCCAACGCCATCGGGGCCGCTATCGCGCAGGTCGGCGCCCAGCTGGAGCAGATCCTCGACTATGACCAGACCCCGCGCGAGGCGGCGCTGGCGCAGATGAAGGCTCAGCTCGCCGACCAGATCGCCGCGGCCGGCGGTCTCAGATCGGAAGAGCACACGTCTGAACTCCAGTCACGTCGTA
>CALEOQ010000363.1 GCA_937910255.1 uncultured Caulobacteraceae bacterium
GGAGTGCTGTGTGGGATAGGATGAGTAGCTGATGTGATGATTAGTTTTTTTTTTTCAAGCAGAAGACGGCATACGAGATTACGACGTGACTGGAGTTCAGACGTGTGCTCTTCCGATCTCGTCCCGCGCGACGGCGCTGAAGAAGCCTTCAGCCTCCTCGTAGCGTCCCAGGCGATAGGCCGACATGCCCGCGATCCAGCGCTCGCCGGACGCCACGGCGAGGTCATAGCCCCGGGTCAGGTCGCCGCCGTAGAAGGCCTCGCGCGCCGCGCGGCCCTTGTCCGAATTCAGCCGACCGCCAACCTTCTGGGCGGCCGTCTCGACCCGGCCCCAGTCGAGGCCGGTGACCACCGGCGTGCGCGGGGCCGGCGCGCCAGTCGGCCGCCGTTTCACCGCCAGGCTATAGACCCGCTCGGCGCCGGGCAGGTCGGCATGGGCGTTCAACCACGTGCTCAGCTCCTCGTAGGACGAGGTGTGCGCCGTGGGATGCATGAGCTGGCGAAAGGCGAGGTGGCCGGCCAGGGAACGATCCTTGACCTCGACCATTTGCATCTGGGCTTCGATGAAGTCGCCGCGGTCGACCGCGGCGAAGGCGGCGCGATAGCGAACCACATCCCAGGGGGACAGCACCTGGGGCGCAGCCCAGGCATGACTGGCCACGCCGCTGAGCGCTGCGGCGCTCATAGCGCCAAAGCCCAGGCGGAAGACCTGCCTTCGCGTCGATGTCGTCATGCGACCTTCCACGTCCGCCGACATGTCGCAGCGGTTCCGTGGCCCTTTTCTCGAAGCTCAGGCCAAGGTCTAGTGGGGCCGCTCCGGCCGATCAAGCCTCTGCACCAGAGACACGAGGTCGCTCCACGCTTTCTTCTTGGCTGCCGGCTGACGAAGCAGAAAGGCCGGGTGAAGCGTCGGCATGGCAGGCAGTTCGAGACTTTCGTCCGTGGAGCGCCACTCGAACCAGCGGCCGCGCATGGCGAGGATCCCCTCTTCGCGCTTGAGCATCGCCTTGGCCGAGGCGCCCCCCAGCAGCAACAGGATCTTGGGCGATACGAGTTCGATGGCGCGCTCGACAAAGGGGGCGCAGACCTGCTGCTCCTCGAGGGACGGCGTGCGGTTGCCCGGCGGGCGCCAGAAGACCGTGTTGGTGATGAACACCCGGTCGGTCAGGCCGGCGGCCGCGAGCATCCTGTCCAGGAGCTGGCCGGCGCGACCGATAAAGGGCTCCCCGCGGGCGTCTTCCTCGGCGCCCGGGCCTTCGCCGATGATCATGACCGGCGCGTCGGCCCGACCACGACTGAAGACCGCCTGGCGAGCGGCGCCGGCATAGCGCAGGGCGCAACCCTCGAAGGCCGAGATGGCGGCGGCCAGATCGGTTAGGTCCCTGGCCTCGGCCGCCAGGTTGCGGGCGAGGGCTATGGCGTCGCCTGCCTGCACGTGGGAGCCGCCGCCGGCCTGGGTGACGGGCGTCGGCGCCGCAGGCTCCGCCGAGGGTTCGGCGCGGCGGGGGGGCAGGGTCAACCCTGCGGCGATCCGGTCGCTCGCCTCATCCTGGTACAGGCAGTCGACGCCGGCGTCGGCCCAGAAGGCGAGCAGGCTTTCGACCAGGATCTGCGGGGCCGGCGTTGCGGTCTGGTCCATACTTAAGCGTCGAAATCCTAAAGATTCGCGGGGTTTGTCCTTGACCGCGCAGGGCCGACCTTCCGATAAGACGCGCAAAGGATCAACGCCGTTGGCGAGGGTTAGGGGCCCCGACCGTCGGACAACAGGAGTGTGAGGGGATAATGAGCGAAGACGTCGAACGCGAGTCCATGGAGTACGACGTCGTCATCGTCGGCGGCGGGCCTGCGGGTCTGTCGGCCGCGATCCGCCTCAAGCAGCTGGCCGCTGAGGCCGGCGCCGAGCTCAATGTGGCCGTGCTGGAGAAGGGGTCCGAGATCGGCGCCCACATCCTGTCGGGCGCGGTGATCGACCCGATCGCCATGAACGAACTGATCCCCGACTGGAAGGACCAGGGCGCGCCCCTGGAGACGCCGGTCAAGAAGGACAGGTTCATCTATCTCGGTCCCCAGGGCGAACTCGACATCACCTGGCTGCCGATGCCGAAGTTCATGATGAACCACGGCAACTACATCGCCTCCCTGGCCAATGTCTGCCGCTGGCTGGGCCAGCAGGCCGAAGCCCTGGGGGTGGAAATCTATCCCGGCATGGCCGCCTCCGAGGTGCTGTTCGACGAGAACGGCGCCGTGCGCGGCGTGGTGGCCGGCGTGTTCGGCATCGACAAGGACGGCGCCAAGGGCGCCGACTATCAGCCCGGCGTCGAGCTGCTGGCCAAGTACACCTTCATCGGCGAGGGCGTCCGCGGCTCGCTCGCCAAGCAGCTGATCGCCAAGTTCGGCCTGTCCGAGGGCAAGCAGCCCCAGAAGTTCGGCATCGGCCTGAAGGAGCTGTGGCAGGTTCCCGACGAGAAATTCCAGCCGGGCCTCGTGAGATCGGAAGAGCGTCGGGTAGGGAACGAGTGTAGATCTCGGTGGTCGCCGTATCACTAAAAAAACAAAGTACAAAGAACTATCAGCCGCACCATCGAAGAACTATCAAATAGAAGGAAAAGGCCGCAG
>CALEOQ010000364.1 GCA_937910255.1 uncultured Caulobacteraceae bacterium
ACTTGTGGTTGATCAGTAAATTAGTTTGTTGAATGAACGTAACCAGTTAATTTAATACAATGTGTGATTTGGTCTAACCTGTCAGTGCAGGTTTGTTTAGATTTTTTTTTTACAAGCAGAAGACGGCATACGAGGTTACGACGTGACTGGAGTTCAGACGTGTGCTCTTCCGATCTGCTCGCCGAGCTGGCCGGCTATGACCATCTGGCCGCCTCGCACCTCGTCGACCTGCGCGATCGCCGCGCGGTGCTGGACGTGGTCGGCGGCCAGCCCTTCGACATCGTGCTGCATATGGCCGCCCAGCCCATCGTGCGCGCGGCCATTGAAGATCCGGTCGGCGCATTTTCCACCAACATCATGGGCACGGCCCACCTGCTGGAGTCCCTGCGGGACGAGGACGCCCTGCGGGCCGTCCTGGTGATCACCTCGGACAAGGTCTACGCCAACAACGATGGCGGCCGCGCCTTCCAGGAGGGCGACGCCCTGGGCGGCAAGGATCCCTATTCGGCGTCGAAGGCCTGCGCCGAGATCGTCACATCCAGCTTCGCCCGCTCATATTTCGACAAGGCTGGCGTGCCGGTGGCCACCGCCCGCGGCGGCAATGTGATCGGCGGCGGCGACTTCTCCCGCGACCGTCTGGTGGCCGACATCGTTCGCGCCGCCCGGGCCGGCGAGACCACGGTCCTGCGCCACCCGGAGGCCACACGGCCCTGGCAGCATGTGCTGGACTGCGTGGCCGGCTACCTCGTCTTCGCCCAGGCCCTGGTCCAGAAGCCCGACACCCCGCGCGCCCTGAACTTCGGCCCCCGCCCTGGCTCGGCCGAAATCACCGTGGGCGAGCTGGCGACCCAGGCTATCGCCGCCCTGCACGCCCAGCCCTGGCGTCACGAGCCCGACCTGGCCTCCATTGAGGCCAAGAGCCTGGCGGTGGATGCGAGCCTCGCCCGCCGGACGCTCGACTTCGAGAGCCGCCTCGACGGGCCTGCGGCCGTGGCCTGGACCATGGACTGGTACCGCCGCCAGGGGCAGGGCGAGGCCGCCCGCGCGCTTTGCCTGGCGCAGATCGAGACCTACGAAAGCCTGTGATGACCACCCCTGTCTGCCGCTTCTGCCGTACGCCGCTCACCCACACCCTGGTGGATCTGGGCCGCCAGCCGCTGGCCAACAGCAACCTAACCGCCGAGCAGCTCGCAGCGGGCGATGAGAAGACCTATCCCCTGCACGCCCGGGTCTGCGCCGAGTGCTTCCTGGTGCAGGTGGACGATCCGGTCGCCGCCGACGAGATCTTCGATTCCGGCTACGCCTATTTTTCCTCCTACTCGGCCAGCTGGGTGGAGCACGCCCGCCGCTACGCTGAGGCGATGATCGCGCGCTTCGGCCTGGGACCGGACTCCCTGGTGGTGGAGATCGCCTCCAATGACGGCTACCTGCTGCAGCATTTCAAGGCCGCCGGCGTGCCCGTGCTGGGCATCGAGCCCACCGCCAACACCGCCCAGGCGGCCATCGACAAGGGCGTGCCCACCGAGGTGATGTTCTTCCACGGCGAGACCGGCCAGGCGCTGGCGGCGCGGGGGATCAAGGCCGACCTGATGGCCGCCAACAATGTCTTGGCCCACGTCCCAGATATTGGCGGCTTCGTGGCCGGTTTCCGCGAGGTGCTGAAGCCGCAAGGCGTGCTGACCTTCGAGTTTCCGCACTTCCTGAACATGCTGGAGATGGTGCAGTTCGACACCATCTATCACGAGCACTTCTCGTACCTGTCCCTGCTGGCGGTGGCCCAGGTGCTGCGGGCCAATGGGCTTCGGGCCTTCGATGTGGAGCTTCTGCCCACCCACGGGGGGTCGCTGCGCCTGTTCTGCGCCCATGAGGCCTCCAGCCATCAGGAGACCGAGGCGCTCAAGACCCTGCGCGCCCGCGAGGCGGCCGCCGGTCTCCATAAGCTTGAGACCTATGAGGGCTATGCCGCCCGGGTCGACGAGGTGCGCGACAGCTTCCTGGCCTTCCTTCGCCAGGCCAAGGCGGACGGCAAGACGGTGGCTGCCTATGGGGCGGCGGCCAAGGGCAACACCTTCCTCAACTATGCGGGCGTCGGGCCTGAAGACATCGTCTGCGCCTTCGACGCCAATCCCCACAAGCAGGGCCGCTTCCTGCCCGGCAGCCATGCGCCGATCTATGGGCCGGACAAGGTGGCCGAGGTTAAGCCGGACTATGTGCTGATCCTGCCCTGGAACCTGAAGGACGAGATCATGGGCCAGCTGGCCTATATCCGCGATTGGGGCGGCCGCTTTGTCATCGCCTCGCCGACGACCAGGGTCCTCGACTGATGCGGTTTTCGCCCACGGAGATCGCGGGCGTGGTCCTGGTCGATCCCGACCCTGTGGTCGATGATCGTGGCGCCTTCGCCCGGCTGCACTGCCCGGATGAGTTCGCGCTGGGCGGGATCGATTTCGTCCCGGCCCAGACCAGCCTGTCGCGGAACACCGCAGCCTTCACCCTGCGGGGCATGCACTACCAGCCCGCGCCCCACGGGGAGACCAAGCTGGTGCGGGTCGTCCGGGGGCGGATCTTCGATGTCGCCCTCGACCTGAGGCCGGGCAGCGCCACCTTCGGCGGCTGGACGGCGGTCGAGCTGGACGCCCAGGCCGGTCGCGCCCTCTTTATCCCCGCAGGCGTCGCCCATGGCTTCCTGACCCTGGAGCCGGACACAGACGTGCTTTACCAGATCGCCCCATTGTTCGAGCCCGGCCACGGGGCCGGCGTGCGCTGGAATGATCTGGCCTTCGCCATCGCCTGGCCCGCGCCGCCGCAGGTGATCTCCGAGCGGGACGCCAGCTATCCGGATTTCGGTCCGCACGCCGGGCCAGGAGGCCGCTGATGCTGAAGATCGATCCCACCGCCGTCATCTCCCCCCTGGCCGATATCGAGCGGTCCGTCCGCGGCACGCTGATCGAGATCGGCCCGCGGGTGCTCATCGACTCCTTCGTCAAGATCAAGGCCGTCGGCGGCTCGGGCGAGGTGATCATCGGCGCGGACTCGGCGGTCAATTCCGGCACCGTCATCTATACCGGCAATGGGGTGCGCCTCGGCGAGGCCGTGCTGATCGCCGCCAACTGCACGCTCGCGCCGACCAATCATGAGATCGCCGACCGCGATAGGCGCATCCGCGACCAGGGCTTTATGGAGAGCCGGGGCGGCATCGTGATCGAGGACGACGTCTGGCTGGGCGCCGGCGTCGTGGTCCTGGACGGCGCGGTGATTGGCAAAGGCTGCGTGGTGGCCGCCGGCGCCGTCGTGCGCGGCAGGCTCGAGCCCTATGGACTCCATGCCGAGAGCGGAAGAGCGTCGTGGAGGGCAAGAGTGTAGATCTCGGTGGTCCGCGGATCATTAAAAAAAAAAAAAACTAAACACAGCTCTACCGCCTCACCACCCGCGAGACCACCACCGTGCCCAAGCCAT
>CALEOQ010000365.1 GCA_937910255.1 uncultured Caulobacteraceae bacterium
GGTCGCTTCTGTTGTTTTTTTTCATGATGCTGCGCCCACCTATGTCTACATCTATTCCCTACACGACGCTTTTCCGGTGTCGCCGTTGTGGCTCGTGTTCAAGACGCAGTCGTCCTTGGACACGAAGTGAGCGGCGCGGCCGGAGGCCTGCTCGGAGCGGGTGTAGACCGAGGTCCCGCGGGTCTTGGCGTCGGCGCCGGCGTCGGCGTGCAGGGAGATGAAGAGATCAGCCCCGGCCCGGCGGGCGATCTGCACGCGGCTTTCCAGCGGCACATAGACGTCGCTTTTGCGGGTCATCACCACCTTGTACTTGCCGCTGCGCTCGAGACGCGACTGCAGGGCCAGGGCGGCGGCGAGGTTGACGTCCTTCTCATAGGAGCGCGCGCCACGGGCGCCCGGATCCTTGCCGCCGTGACCGGCGTCGATGACGATCACCTTCTTGAGCGCCAGGGGTTTGGGCGCCGGCGCGGCCGGACGACTGGCGGGGCGTGCGGTGAAGCTCGCCGTGGGCGCGCCGACGGCGGCCACATCGATCACATAGCGATAATGGCCGACGCCGTCGGCCGGCGGCAGCAGGAAGCGACGCTTGATCACCCCCTGACCGGCCAGGTCGATCTGAAGACGGGCTGCGCCCTGAGACTGGTCGATCATCCAGGCGCGGATCAAGCCGCGGCCAGACCCCTGAAGGCTAGCCTTGGCGTCGACGCCCGGCAATGACATGACCACACGCCCGCCGGAGCCGTCCTGGGACACCTTGCCCGTGGCGCCGCGGTCCAGGTCGATGACCAGGCGCGTTTCGGCCGCATCGCCACCCAGGCGCACGCCCAGAACGCCGGCCTCGGGCGCGGCGGCGTGCGACACAGCGACCGCCGCTAGGCCGCCGATGGTCGCCGCAACGACACCGGCGCTCAGCAGCCGCGCCTTTCGGAAAACCTTGCCCAGCCTTGCGAGCATACGCCTACACACCCACCAACACGTTTTTTGAGTTCAACGTCCAGTAGATCAGATCGCCGTGGAAAAAGGGTTAAGGAACCCCAATCGGTTGAGCGCCACGGTGGGCGCTGCGACGACGGCTTTCCTTTTTCCATCCACTGTTGCAAAGTCGCGCCGCGCACGGAGGGGCGTGACTCATTGCGGCCCCCCACCCGCGCGAAACACTTGCGTCGGCCCGGCCACGAGGTTCGGAGACGATGCTTCACCGATCCTCGCCTTGCAGGCGTGACTAGGACACACCCATGGGCAGCGTCGCCCCAGCCCCATTCCGGCGACCGGCCGGCCTCGCGGCCGCCTCCGTTGCTGTGAACAGAGACCCTGCGCGCGCCCTCATAATTAGCCGGCAGCGCCCGAACTCGACGTTCGTGGCGCGCCGTGGAGATTCACTAAATGTCGAAGAAGATGCTTATCGATGCAGCCCACGCCGAAGAGACGCGCGTGGTGCTCATCGACGGAACGCGTGTTGAAGATTTCGATTTCGAGAGCAAGAACCGGAAGCAGCTCAGAGGGAATATCTACCTCGCCAAGGTGACCCGGGTGGAGCCCAGCCTCCAGGCGGCCTTCATCGAGTATGGCGGCAATCGCCACGGCTTCCTCGCCTTCAACGAAATCCATCCCGACTACTATCAGATCCCGGTCGCCGACCGCGAAGCCCTGCTGCGCGAAGAGGCCGAGGAAGAAGACGCCTTCGAGCCCGGCCGGGCCGCGGCGTCCGATCCGGACGATGAGGATTCCGAGGCCGTCGTCGACGAAGACGACGTCATGGAAGAAGAGGTGGCCCGTCGCCGGCGCCGCCTCATGCGCAAGTACAAGATCCAGGAAGTGATCCGCCGCCGGCAGATCATGCTGGTCCAGGTGGTCAAGGAAGAACGCGGCAACAAGGGCGCGGCGCTCACCACCTATCTCTCGCTGGCGGGCCGCTACGGCGTGCTCATGCCCAACACCGCCCGCGGCGGCGGCATCAGCCGCAAGATCACCACGGCCACCGACCGCAAGCGCCTGAAGGGCGTGGTCCAGGGTCTGGACGTGCCCCAGGGCATGGGCCTGATCGTGCGCACCGCCGGCGCCAAGCGGACCAAGGCCGAGATCAAGCGCGACTACGAGTATCTCCTGCGCCTGTGGGAGAACATCCGCGAAAACACCCTCCACTCTATCGCCCCTGCGCTGATCTACGAGGAGGAGGACCTGGTGAAGCGGGCGATCCGCGACCTCTATGACAAGGACATCGAAGGGGTGTTCGTCGAGGGCGAGGCGGGCTTCAAGGAAGCGCGCGACTTCATGCGCATGCTGATGCCGTCCCAGGCCAAGAAGGTGCAGGCCTATCGCGACCCCGAGCCGCTGTTCGTGCGCTACAAGGTCGAAGATCACCTGTCGCAGATCTACAGCCCCGTGGTCCCCCTGCGGTCCGGCGGCTATCTGGTGATCAACCAGACCGAGGCCCTGGTGGCCGTCGATGTGAACTCCGGCAAGTCGACCCGTGAGCGCAACATCGAAGCCACGGCGCTCAAGACCAACCTCGAGGCCGCCGAGGAGACCGCCCGGCAGCTGCGCCTGCGCGACCTGGCCGGCCTGATCGTCATCGACTTCATCGACATGGATGAGTCGAAGAACAATCGCGCCGTCGAGAAGAAGCTCAAGGACGCCCTGAAGGACGACCGCGCCCGCATCCAGATGGGCAAGATCAGCTCTTTCGGTCTGATGGAAATCAGCCGCCAGCGCCGCCGCACCGGCGTGCTGGAAGGCACCACCCATGTCTGCGAGCATTGCGACGGCACCGGCCGGGTTCGCTCGGTGGAGTCCAGTTCGCTGGCCACCCTCCGCGCCCTGGAGATCGAGGCCCTGAAGGGCGGCGGCGAGGCGACGCTGAAGGCGCCGCGGGCTGTGGCCCTCTACATCCTCAACGAAAAGCGCGCCCATCTGGCCCGCATCCACGAGACCTTCGGTCTGTTCGTCACCGTGGTGGTCGATGACGCCATGCCGCACGCCGATTACGAGATCGAGCGGACGGCCAGCGAAACGCGTCCCGATCACGCCGTCGTCGCCCGCACCGGGCCCCGGATTGATCCGGTCTATGACGACGCCGAGTTCGACGATGTCGATGAGGATGAGGACGACGAGGACGAAGACGAGGCTGAAGACGAGGTCCGCAGCTCCCGGGTCGTCGAAGACGATGACGAGGATGATGTCCGCGCCGAACGCCCCCGCGAAGAGTTCGCCGCCGAGGATGACGCCGATGGCCGCACCCGCGGTCGTGGCCGCCGCCGCCGTCGTCGCGGCGGTCGTCGTGACGAGGAAGATCGCGCGCCCGCCTCGCCGGAGGCCGCCGACGCTTCCGATCCGCGTCTCGAAGACGAGAATGGCGGCCGTCGCCGGCGTCGTGGCCGTCGAGGCGGTCGACGCCTGCGTGAGGACCGTCCGGGCGAAGCCTTTGCCTGGGTCCGTCCGTGGGTGCCCTATGGCGAAGATCCCTTCGTCTGGTTCGACCTTTCCGAAGACCAACGGATGGCCGTGCCCGAGCCCGGCGACGCCCGCGAAGAACGCCCAGCCCAAGAAAACCCGGCTCAAGACCGCCCGGGTCAGGTGAGCCAGGCCACGCCGCAAGCCGACACCGAGGCTTCTGCGCCCACCCAGTCCGCCCCCGCCCCTCAGGGCGAGGACGACATGTGGGTGGAACTGCCTGAGCCGGAAGAGAAGCCGAAGCGTCGCCGCTCGCGGTCCAAGGCCAAGCCGGCGGCCGAGGCCGCCGAAGCGGTCGCGACCGAAACCGAGACGGTGGCGGCTGCGCCGGCCCCAGAAGCAGAGCCGGCGGCTGAAGCTCCTGCGGCCGAGGCCGACGTCGTAAAGCCCAAGCGCACCCGCACCCGTCGCAAGGCCGAACCCAAGGTCGAGGCCGCAGCCGAGCCGATCAGCGACGAGGCCTTGGTCACCGACGCGCCACCGGCCCAGCCGGCGGTCGAGCCTGAACCGGCGGCCCAGCCCGAACCTGAGCCGGTGATGGCCCAGGCCGCCGCAGCCGCCGAGCCCGAACGCGTTCCGGAACCGGCTTCGGCGCCGGCCGAACCCGACCCGGCGGAGATCACCTCCCCGCCCGCCAAGCCTCGTCGAGGCTGGTGGCGGCGCGGCTGACGCGGTAGGCTTCATCAAGGGCGTCGGGGGGGAAGCGATCGAGAGTGTGTGCATGGCCTCCCCCCTGCCTTCCCTGAGCGGCGCGCCCTTGAACGGCGCGGCGACCCGTCCTCTCCAGTCCTTCCGGGCTGGGCGGGATCTGCTGAAGAAGACAGCGGCCAGACTGGCCCTGTCGGCGGCCCTGGCCATGGCGCCGATGGCCGCCCAGGCCCAATCCCGTGAACAGATCTCGCTCATTCGGGACACCGAGATCGAGGCGATCCTGCGGGCGGACTCCGAACCGATCCTCAAGGCCGCCGGTCTCAACCCCGACAGCATCGAAATCCTGCTGATCGGCGGCAAGGACCTGCAGGCCTTCGCCGCGCCGGGCACCATGGGGATCTATACGGGCCTGATCCTCGAATCTGAGAACCCCAACCAGCTGCAGGGCGTCATCGCCCACGAGGTCGGTCACCTGGCGGCCGGCCACAGCGCCCGCTCCGGCGAGATGCAGCGGGCCGGCATGCAGCCCTTTCTCCTGACCATGGGCCTTGGGGTCCTGGCCGCCTTCGCCGGGGCCGGGGACGCCGCCATCGCCCTGATGGGCAGCGCAAGCCAGTTCGGCACCCTCGCCGCCCTGGGCTACAGCCGCGAACAGGAGAGCCGCGCCGACCAGGCCGGGCTCGGCCTGCTGGATCGCGCCGGCATTTCGGGCAAGGGGCTGGTCCAGTTCTTCGACAATTTCCGCTACCAGGAAGTCTTCCAGGAAGCCCGTCGCTACGCCTATTTCCGCAGCCACCCCCTGTCGTCGGAGCGGATCGACACCCTGCGCCGCAAGGCCGAGACCCTGCCCGACTGGGACAAGGCCGACAGCGAAGAGGCCATGCTCGAGCACGAGATCATGAAGGCCAAGCTGCAGGGCTTCATCAATCCCCAGCGGGCCATCGTCGACTACAGCGAAAAGGACGAGTCCTATCCGGCCCGCTATGCCCGCGCGATCGCCTATTACCAGATGAAGGAGCCCGAGCGGGCCCTGGACCTCATCGAAACCCTGCTCGTTGAACAGCCGAACAACGCCTATCTCTGGGAGCTCAAGGGCCAGATCCTGTTCGAATTCGGCCGCACCACCGAGGCCGAGGCGCCCCAACGCAAGTCTGTCGAACTGATGCCTGACGCGCCGCTGCTGCGAGTCAATCTGGGCCAGACGCTCATCGCCATGAATGACGAAGCCAAGCTGGACGAGGGCATCGCCGAGCTGCGCCGGGCGCTCGCCCAGGAAGACGACAATGCGGTCGCCTGGCGCCTGCTGGCCCAGGGCTATGACCGCCGCGGCGATGATGGTTCGGCGAGGCTCGCCACGGCGGAGTACAATTTCCATGTGGGCGACCGCCAGCAGGCCCGGGTGTTCGCCATGCGCGCCCGCGACATGCTGACCCGCGACACGCCGGAATGGCGCCGCGCCACCGACATCGTGCTCACCTCCAACCCCTCCCGCGAGGACCTGCGCGAACTGGCGCAGGAAGGCGCGATCACCACCGGCTCGGTCCGCTAAGGCCCGCGGTGCGGCCCTTGCGGCCTGTTCCGGGGTCGCATTGCGCGCCAAACCTCCCTATCTGGACGTCTGATGAGAAAGCCCTTGCCTGTTCTTGCGGCGCTATGCGCCTCCGCCCTCGCCCTGTCGGCCTGCGACCGGGCCTCCGACGACGCCTTCGGGGAGCGCGTGCGCGCCTATCTCCTGGAAAACCCGGAGGTGATCGAGGAGGCCGTCCAGAAGCTGGGGGAAAAGCGTGAGATGGAGGCCGCCCAGGCCGCCGTCTCCGCCATTGAGGCCAATCGCGCCGCCCTGGAGCAGGACCCCCGCGACTTCGTGGCCAATCCGAACGGCGCGATCACCCTGACCGAGTTCTTCGACTATCGCTGCGGCTACTGCAAGATCGCTGCGCCGGAGATCCAGGAGATCATCGACAACAATCCCGACGTCCGCGTGGTCTTCAAGGAATTCCCGATCTTCGGCGAACAGTCCGATGAGACCGCCGCCATCATGCTGACCGATCAGGCCAAGGCCAAGACGTTGGAGTTGCACGAGCGGCTGATGGCGGAAAAGAGCCTCGACGACGCGGCCGTCGACCGGCACCTGAAGGCGGTCGGCATCGATCCCGCCGCCGCCCGCGAGGCGGCCAAGGCGCCGGCCATCCAGAAGCAGATCGCCGACACCCATGAGCTGGCCCAGACCCTGGGCATCAATGGGACGCCAGCCTTCATCATCGGCGATCGTCTAGTCTCGGGCGCCGACATGGAGTCGGTCAAGGCCGCCATCGTCAACGCCAAGGCCGCTCAGCTCGGCTCCTGATCGCCTGGGCCTGTCGCGCTAGATCAGGCCCGCCAGCGGCGAGGACGGATCGGCGTACATGCGCTTGGGCATGCGGCCGGCCAGAAACGCCTCGCGCCCGGCGATCACCGCATGGCGCATGGCGCTGGCCATCAGGATCGGATCGCGGGCCTCGGCGATGGCGGTGTTCATCAGCACGGCGTCACAGCCCAGCTCCATGGCCACGGCCGCGTCCGAGGCGGTGCCGACCCCTGCGTCCACCAGAACCGGCACCTTGGCCTGCTCGATGATCAGGCCAAGGTTCAGCAGGTTCTGGATGCCTCGGCCCGACCCGATCGGCGCGCCCAGCGGCATGATGGCCGCGGCGCCGGCCTCCTCCAGCTTGCGCGCATAGACCGGGTCGTCATTGCAATAGACCATGACCTCGAAGCCGTCGGCGATCAGCAGCTTCAGCGCCCGCAGGGTCTCTTCCATGTCCGGCAGCAGGTGCTTGGTGTTCGACAGCACCTCCAGCTTCACCAGGTTCCAGCCGCCGGCCTCTCGCGCCAGGCGCAGGGTGCGCACCGCATCCTCGCCGGTGAAACAGCCGGCGGTGTTGGGCAGGAAGGTGAAGCGGTCGGGCTTCACATGATCGACCAGCATGGGCTGGCTGGGATCAGACAGGTTCACCCGACGGATGGCCACGGTGACGATCTCCGCGCCGGCCGCCTCGGCGGCGGCGGCGTTGGTGGCGTAGTCCTTGTACTTTCCCGTGCCGATGATCAGGCGCGAGGTGAAGGTGCGGCCAGCGACGGTCCAGGTGTCTGCGACCCCAGCGGGCCTGTGGCTTGCATCGTCCATGTCAGCCGCCTCCAATGAAGTGCACGATCTCGATCCGGTCACCGTCGGCCACCGGGGTGCGGTCATAGGCCGAGCGCGGCACGATCTCCAGGTTGCGCTCCACGGCCACCTTGCGGGGATCGAGACCCAGTTCGCTGACCAGCGCCGCCAGATGCGGCAGGGGCGCCAGGGTGCGGGCTTCGCCGTTGATCGTCAGGTTCATGCTCAACTCTCATCTCGGCCTGCCGCCGGGATGCTTGTGACCCCCGCCTGCGAACGTTACAAGACACCGGAATCGCCGGCGGAGCCGAATGTCCAAACCGATCTATGTGTTGAGCGGGCCCAATCTCAACCTCCTGGGCGTCCGTGAGCCTCAGATTTATGGGAAAGAGACCCTGGACGACGTTCGCACAGCCTGCGAGCGGCGGGCCGACGCCCTTGGCCGCACGGTGGTCTTCCATCAGTCCAACCATGAAGGCGTGCTGATCGACTGGGTGCAGGAGGCGCGAACCGCCGCCAGCGCCCTGGTGATCAATCCCGCCGGCTATGGTCACACCTCGATCGCGCTTCTGGACGCCCTGAAGACCCTCGAGATTCCGGTGGTGGAATGCCACCTGTCGAACCCGGCGGCGCGCGAGACGTTCCGTCGACACACCTATGTGTCCCTCGCCGCGACGGGAGTCGTGTCAGGCTTCGGCGTGGCGAGCTATGAACTGGCCGTCGAGGCCGCGGCGCGGCTCAGCGCCTGACGCCCACCAGCAGCAAGGATCCCCTCCATGGCTAGCAGCCCCAAGGCTTCCGCCGATCCCCTCGACGCACGTCTGGTGCGCCGATCGGAAGAGCACACGTCTGAACTCCAGTCACGTCCTAATCTCGTATGCCCTCTTCTGCTTGACAAAAAAAAACACCCTCACCCTTCTTCCCTCCCCCCACTCTCCCCCTTCTCCCTACTTCCTTTCCCTCCCTTCCTCTCTCCC
>CALEOQ010000366.1 GCA_937910255.1 uncultured Caulobacteraceae bacterium
GGTTGTAAGGATACGGCGCCCACCGAGATCTACCCACTGTCCCTACACGCCGCTCTGCCGATCTCGGGGCCCCAGGCGATGGCCGGATCCGCGGCGATTGACGTGCCCCAGCCGCTGGTTCCGCCGGTGGCTCCGCGCCCTGCCGAGTAGCCGGGCGCAGAAAAGGCCCCTGCCTTGCGGCGGGGGCCTTCTCCAACTTCAGTCAACTATGCCGGCTAGGCTTATTCGGCCGGCATCAGGACGGTGTCGATCACGTGGATCACGCCGTTGGACTGGTCGAGATCGGTGGCCGTCACCATGGCCGTGCCGCCGCGAGCGTCGGTCAGCTGAACGGCGCCATCCACCATCGTAGCGGTCAGCTCGTCGCCCTCGACCGTGGTCAGGGTGGCCGTTCCGCCGCCGGCTTCGATGGCGGCCATCAGGTCGGCGGCCATCATCTCACCGGCCACCACGTGATAGGTCAGGACCGAGGTCAGCATATCCTTGGAGTCGGGCTGCATCAGCGTGTCGACCGTGCCGTCGGGAAGCTTGTCGAAGGCGGCGTTGGTCGGGGCGAAGACCGTATAGGGGCCGGGACCCGACAGGGTCTCCACCAGACCGGCGGTCTGGATGGCGGTCACCAGGGTGGTGTGGTCGGGCGAGGCCTGGGCGCCGGCGACGATGTTGGTCTCCATAGCGGCGGGCTCGGCGGTCGCCATCGGCGCGGCTTCCGGCGCGGGCTCTTCCGGCTGCGAACAGGCGGCCAGGGTGAACGCCATGGCGATGGCTGAGGCGCCGGCGAGAATGCGGATTTTCGAGTCGGTCATAGCTAGTCCCTCGTAGTCAGCGCGGCCGCGATCGGCGCGACGGCTAAGGTGGATACGCGTCAAGCCCCTTCACGGATGCGTCATCGCCACTTTCCTTGCGCCTCCGCCGTGGAGGCAAGCTGCGCCATTGCCAGGGAGGCCAGCGCCTTCTAGGGTCCGCCTCCTTCTCATCTTCATCACGGGCGAACGCCCATGCCGCAGATCCTCGTCGAGGACCTGGCCAAGACCTATCGCGTCGCCGAGCGCGATCCCGGCCTGCTGGGCGCGGTCAGGGGTCTGGTCCATCGCCGCCACCGCACGGTCGAGGCCCTGCGCGACGTCTCCTTTTCCCTGGAGGCCGGCGAGCTGCTGGGCTTCATCGGCCCCAATGGCGCCGGCAAATCGACCACCATCAAGATCCTCTCGGGCATTCTGAAGCCCGACGCCGGCTTGGTGCTGGTGAATGGCCGCGTCCCCTTCACCGACCGCATCGCCCATGTCTCGAAGATCGGCGTGGTGTTCGGCCAGCGCACCCAGCTGTGGTGGGACCTGCCGGTCTCCGAGGGGTTCGACCTGCTGGCCGACATCTATCGCGTCGAGCCGGCTCGCTACCGCGCCAACCGCGACGAGCTGGTCGCCCTGCTGCGGCTGGAACGGGTGCTGGACCGGCCGGTGCGGCAACTGTCGCTGGGCCAACGGATGCGCGCCGAGATCGCCGCGGCCCTGCTGCACGAGCCCGACATCCTGTTCCTGGACGAACCGACCATCGGCCTGGACGCGCCGTCCAAGCTGGCCGTGCGCGAGGTGGTCCGCCGGCTGAACCGCGAGCGCGGCGTCACCGTCCTGCTGACCACCCACGACATGCACGACATCGAAGCCCTGGCCCAGCGGGTCATCGTCATCGGCCACGGCCAGGTCCTGGCCGACAGCCCGTTCGAGACCCTGCGCGCCAATGTGCTGGCCGAGCGGCGGCTGGTGGTCGACTTCGCCCATGAGGCGCCGGAGATCATCATGGCCGGCGTCGAGATCCGCAGCCGCCAGGGCCAGACCCTGGAGCTCGCCTTCGATCCCGCCCGGACGCCGACGCCCAATCTGATCGCCGCCCTCGCCGCGGCCCACGAGGTGGTCGACATCCATGTGGGCGAGCCGGCCATCGAAGAGGTCATCGCCCGCTTCTACGACCTGCACGGCGCGGGCGAGGCCTGAGGCCCATGGACGCCGCCCGCCCCTATGTCGCGGCCTTTGCCAGCCGTTTCCTGCTGATGCTGCAGTACTGCGCCGCGGCCGTGGCGGGCTTCGCCACCCAGTGCTGGTGGGGGGCGATCAAGGTGATGATCTACGCGGCCTTCTACGCCGCCGCCCCTGGCGCGGCCGACGCCTCGCCCATGAGCCTGGCCCAGGCGATCACCTATGTCTGGATGGCCCAGGCGCTGCTGGCGCTGACCCCGTGGGGCGCCGATCCCGACATCGCTCAGGCCGTCCGCACCGGCTCGGTGGCCTATGACCGCCTGAGGCCCGTGGACACCTATTGGCTCTGGTATGTGCGCAGCGGCGCCTGGATGGTCTCCCGCGCTGCGCCGCGGGCCGCGCTGATGCTGCTCGCCGCGGGTCTCGCCCTGCCCCTGCTGGGCCTGTCGGACTGGGCCTGGGGCCCGCCGACCGACCTGACCGCAGCGGCCTTCTTCGCCGTCAGTCTGTTGCTGGCGGTCGCCCTGTCCTCGGCCATGCTGATGCTGGTCAACCTCGTGGTCGCCGCCACCCTGACGGACCGAGGCGCGGTGACGCTCTACAATCCGCTGGTGATCGTCCTTTCGGGCAACCTCCTGCCCTTGGCCCTCTATCCCGACTGGGCGCAGACAGCCCTGCTGATGCAGCCCTTCGCCGGCATGCTCGACATTCCCCTGCGCCTCTATGTGGGTCAGCTCAGCGGCGCCTGGGCCTGGGCGGGCCTGGGGCTGCAGGTCTTCTGGACCCTGGTCCTGATCCTGGTCGGCCGCGCGGCCCTCACCCGCGTCATGACCCGCCTCGACGTCCAGGGCGGCTGAAGACCATGAACAGCCTCGCCCTGCTGGGCCGCTACTACGCCGCCTCCATGCGCGCCCAGATGCAGTACCCGGCCTCGGCCATCATGCTGGGGACCGGCGCCTTCCTGGTCACCATCATCGACATGCTGGCGGTCTGGGCCCTGTTCGACCGCTTCGGCCAGGTCCAGGGCTGGGGGCTCGGCGACATCGCTGTCTTCTACGGGGTGATCTCGGCGAGTTTCGCCATCACCGACTTCTTCACCCGTGGATTCGACATCTTCGGATCGGCCTTCGTCAAAACCGGCGCCTTCGACCGGGTGCTGCTGCGGCCACGCTCGCCCACCCTCCAGCTGATCGGCTACGAATTCCGCCTCAGCCGCTTCGGCCGGCTGGCCCAGGCCCTGCTGGTCCTCTTCGTCGGCGCGGCCTTGGTCGATCTCCAGTGGACGCCCGAAAAGGCGGTCCTGCTCGCCTGGACCATCGCCGGCGGCGTCGCCCTCTTCGCCGGGCTGATGGTCCTGCAGGCCAGCTTCGCCTTCTGGACCACCGAGAGCCTGGAGGTGTTCAACGTCCTGACCTATGGCGGCGTCCAGGCCGGCCAGTTCCCGCTCAGCCTCTATGCGGGCTGGTTCCGCAACCTGCTGATCTTCATCGTGCCCATAGGCTGCGTCGCCTACTACCCGGTGCTGGCCTTGCTCGATCAGCCAGATCCCCTGGGCGCGCCGGCCTGGTGGCTGCCCACGGCGCCGGCCATGGGCTTCCTCTTCCTGGCCGCCTCCTTCCTCGCCTGGCGCGCCGGCATCGCCCGCTACACCTCGACGGGGAGCTGAGGGCCGCTGGCGCCCTCCCCTCCGTCATTCCCGGCCCTGCGCCGGGAATCCCTCGCGACGCTTGCGCCTGCCCTCGACAGGGATGCTCGCCACAAGGGCGAGCATGACGCGGGGAAGACGAGCCCGCGCCATCAGGCGCAGTCGGATTCACCACAAAGCCCACAAAGAACACCAAGGCGTGGCAGCGCTTACAGCCTCTTCGTGTCCTTCGTGCGCTTGGGGGTTGAACCCTGACCTACTCTGCCGCCATCAGCACCCGGCCGGCGGTGAACGAGGTCTTCTCGGCAAGCGAGGCCTTGGCCGCCTCGTATTCCGCGGCGAGCTTGGCCACCAGTTCGCCGGCGCCGAGGATTTCCTCCACCGCGCCAATGCCCTGGCCGCAGCCCCAGATGTCTTTCCAGGCCTTGGCCTTGGTGTTGCCGCCCGAGCCGAAGTTCATCTTCGACGGATCGGCCTCGGGCAGGTTGTCGGGATCGAGGCCCGCCGCCAGGATCGAGGGCCGCAGATAGTTGCCGTGCACGCCGGTGAACAGGTTCGAGTAGACAATGTCCTCGCCGGAGCTCTCGACGATCATGTCCTTGTAGCCCTGGGCGGCGTTGGCCTCTTTCGTCGCGATGAAGGCCGAGCCGATATAGGCCAGGTCCGCCCCCATGGCCTGGGCGCCCAGGATCGCCGCCCCATTGGCGATGGCGCCCGAGAGCGCGATGGGCCCGTCGAACCAGGTCCGCAGCTCCTGGATCAGCGCGAAGGGCGACAGCGCCCCGGCATGACCGCCGGCCCCGGCCGCCACCGGGATCAGGCCGTCGGCGCCCTTCTCCACGGCCTTGCGGGCGAACCGGTCATTGATGATGTCGTGCATGACGATGCCGCCATAGGCGTGCACCGCCTGGTTCACATCCTCCCGCGCGCCCAGCGAGGTGATGATGATCGGGACCTTGTACTTGGCCGCCATCTCCACATCGTGCTCCAGCCGGTCATTGGTCCTGTGCACGATCTGGTTCACCGCGAACGGCGCCGACGGCAGGTCGGGATTCTTGGCGTCCCAATCGGCCAGCGCCTCGGTGATCTGGGCCAGCCATTCATCCAGCTGGCTCGCCGGCCGGGCGTTCAGCGCCGGGAAGGAGCCGACGATGCCGGCCTTGCACTGGGCGATCACCAGGTCCGGGTTCGAGATGATGAACAGCGGCGAAGCGATGGCCGGCAGGCGCAGGCGGTCACGAAGGATGGGCGGCAGGGCCATGGAGCGGTTCCTTGATCGGCAGACGTATGATTTACGATGTAAGCGGAAAAGCGCCTCAAGCGCAAGAAGCCTCGCAGGTCGCCAGCCCAAGACCCCAAGGTCTCGAAAATCCGCCGTCGGGCGCCGTTGCGGCGCCCTTGACGCTCCCCGCGCCCGCGGCTCATCACAGGGGCGATGGTCCAGATCGCTTCCCCCGCCGTGGAATTTCCGCCGGCCAGCGCCGAAGACTGGCGCGCCCTCGTCCTCAAGACCCTGGGCGACAAGCCCCCTGAAAGTCTGACCTCCACCACCGCCGAGGGCCTGACCATCGCCCCGCTCTATGGGCCGATGGAGGCGCAGCCGGTTCCCACCCGGCCCTTCGACCCCGCGCGCGCCTGGGACCTGCGCGGCTTCACCCGCCATCCGGACCCCGCCCGGGCCAACGCCGATATCCTGGCCGATCTGGAGGGCGGCGCGGCCTCGGTGCTGGTCGCCCTCGACCCGCAGGGCCAGGCCGGCTGCGCCGTCGGCTCGGCCGAAGACCTCGCCCGGGTCCTCGACGGCGTCATCCTCGAGCTGGCGCCGGTCGCCCTGGACGCCGGCTTCCACGGGACCATCGCATCGGACTGGCTCAGCGCCGTCGCCAAGGCCGCGCCCGCCGCCCAGCTGCTGTTCCATCTCGATCCGCTCAGCGCCTTCGCCACAGCCGGAGAGAGCCCCGGCCCCGTCGAGGCGCACCTTTTCGCTGCGGCCGGCGCGGCCGCCCGCCACGCCCAGACCTATCCCCAGGCCCAGCTCTTCCTCGCGTCCGGCGCGGTCGTCCACGAGGCCGGCGGCGGAGAGGCCTGCGAGATCGCCTTCGCCGCGGCCAGCGCCCTGGCCTACGCCAAGGCCATGGTCCGGGCAGGCATGAGCCTGGAGCAGGCGTTTTCCCGCACCACCCTCGGCCTCGTCGCCGAGGCGGACTACTTCCTGACCATCGCCAAGCTGCGCGCCGCCCGCCTGGTCTGGGCCCGGCTCGTCGGCGCCTGTGGCCTGGAAACGCCCGCGCGGATCGAGGCCCGCGCCTCCCGGCGCATGCTCACCCGCCGAGATCCCTGGACCAACATGCTGCGCCTGACCTCGGCCGGCTTCGGGGCCGCGGTCGGCGGGGCGGACGCCGTGGTGCTGGGCGCCTTCACCGACGCCATCGGCCTGCCCTCAGCCCTGGCCCGTCGCCAGAGCCGCAACGCCCAGCTGGTGCTGATGGAAGAGGCCCATATCGGCCGCGTCGCCGATCCGGCCGCGGGCTCGGGCTATATGGAGGCCCTGACCGATCAGATCGCCCGCGCCGCCTGGTCTGCCTTCCAGGTGACCGAGGGAATGGGCGGCATTGTTTCGGCGCTGACCGCAGGCCATATCGCCGCCGAGGTGGAGACCACCCGCACGGCCCGCGCCGACCTCGGCCAGCCGGCCATCGTCGGCGTCACCGCCTTCCCGCCGGCCAAGGACGAGCCCGTCGAGATCGACACCCCGCCCGCCCGCAGCGTCGAGGCGCCCTCGCCCCGCCTACCCGGCCCCGACGGCCGCTGCCCGCCGCTGCCGCCCGTTCGCCTCTCTGAACCCTTCGAGACCCCCAATGCGGAGGCCACCGCCCGCTGAGCGCCTTTCCCGACTATACCGAGGTCCCCTTCGACGCCGAGCGGCCCGCGCCGAAAGCCCCCAGGGCCGAGCCCTGGGCCACGCCGGAAGGCGTCGCCGTCTCGCCCGCCTATGGTCCCGCCGACATCGCGGGCCTGAGGGGCCTGGACGGCTATCCCGGCCTCGCCCCCTTCCTGCGCGGTCCCTATCCGACCATGTACGCCACCAATCCGTGGACCATCCGCCAGTATGCGGGCTTCTCCACGGCCGAGGATTCCAACGCCTTCTACCGCCGCAACCTGGCGGCCGGTCAGAAGGGCCTGTCGGTGGCCTTCGATCTCGCCACCCACCGGGGTTATGATTCCGACCATCCGCGGGTGGCCGGCGACGTGGGCATGGCCGGCGTGGCCATCGACTCCATCCTCGATATGCGCACCCTGTTCGACGGCATCCCGCTCGATCAGATGAGCGTGTCCATGACCATGAACGGCGCCGTCCTGCCGATCCTGGCGCTCTATATCGTGGCGGCCGAGGAACAGGGCGTGCCGCCGGCCAAGCTGTCGGGCACCATCCAGAACGACATCCTCAAGGAGTTCCTGGTCCGCAACACCTACATCTATCCGCCCGCGCCTTCGATGCGGATCATTTCCGACATCTTTTCATATACTTCGGCGGAGATGCCGAGGTTCAACTCGATCTCCATCTCCGGCTATCACATCCAGGAGGCCGGGGCGACGCTGGACCTGGAGCTGGCCTACACCCTGGCCGACGGGATCGAATATGTCCGCGCGGGCGTCGCCGCCGGCATGAGCGTCGACACGTTCGCCCCACGCCTGTCCTTCTTCTGGAATGCGGGCATGAACGCCTTCATGGAGATCGCCAAGCAGCGGGCCGGCCGCCTGCTGTGGGCCGAGCTGATGCAGGCGGAGTTCGCGCCCAAGGACCCCCGCTCGCTCTCCCTGCGCGCCCACACCCAGACCAGCGGCTGGAGCCTGGCGGCCCAGGACGTCTACAACAATGTCGCCCGCACCTGCGTCGAGGCCATGGCCGCCACTGGCGGCCAGACCCAGAGCCTGCACACCAACTCCCTGGACGAGGCCCTGGCCCTGCCGACGGACTTCTCCGCCCGCATCGCGCGCAACACCCAGCTCTTCCTGCAGCTGGAAAGCGGCCAGACCCGGGTGATCGACCCCTGGGGCGGCTCCTATTATGTGGAGCGCCTGACCGCCGACCTCGCCGCCCGCGCCCGGGAGCACATCGCCGAGGTGGAGGCCCTGGGCGGCATGGCCAAGGCCATCGAGGACGGCCTGCCCAAGCGCCGCATCGAAGAGGCCAGCGCCCGGACCCAGGCCCGCATAGACTCCGGCCGCCAGAGCGTGGTCGGCGTCAACCGCTACCGCTCGGCTGACCTGGACGAGATTCCGGTGCTCAAGGTCGACAACTCCGCCGTCCGCCAGCGCCAGCTCGAAAAGCTCGCGCGCCTGAAGGCCGATCGCGATCCCACAGCCGTCCAGGCCGCCCTCGACGCGCTCACCGCCGGCGCGGCCGGAAACGGCAACCTGCTGGCCCTGTCGGTCGACGCCGCCCGCGCCAAGGCCACGGTGGGCGAGATCAGCTACGCCCTGGAAAAGGTCTTCGACCGCCACAAGGCCAAGGCCGATGCGGTCAAGGGCGTCTATCTGCGCGAGGCTGGCGAGACCCCTGCGGCTCTGAAGGCCAAGGCCATGGTCGGCGCCTTCGCCGCCGCCGAC
>CALEOQ010000367.1 GCA_937910255.1 uncultured Caulobacteraceae bacterium
AGCACGGTGACGACGCAGAGATCAAGAGGATGGCGCAGAAAACTGCGGACGAGCAGCGCAAGGAGATTGCCGAGCTGCAGGCCTGGCTCGACAAGCATGGCGGACGCACGCCGAAGCCCTGAGCACATCCGCGGCGGGCAGGGTGCCCCGCGCCCGCCCAAGGCGATCGCTCACCCCTGACCCCATGACCTAGACGTCGGGCGGCTGGGAGCCTGGCGGCATCTGGGCCCGCGCCTCAGGGGCGGGCCAAAGACGATCCGCCCTGCGCCGAATCCAGGCACGAGCCGGGCCTTCGAACAGTAGGTGAAGGGCGATGGCCGCTAAGAGCGAAAGCGCCAGGAGGGCGGCCACCTCCCACCAGCCGAGGACATATTGGCTGTCGCGCCCCTGGGCGGCCGACCAGACGCCCTTCCAGGCGATCAGGATGGGCATGTGGACGAGATAGAGCGCGTAGGAGGCTTCACCGCCGAGACGGGGCCAGCGCGCCTTGAGGACACCCTCGGCTTGTACCTTCGATAGCATGGCCAGAGCCAGTACGAGCGGGCCCGCCGCGGCGACGACCCATCGGTCATCGGCCTTCAGGTGCATGAGCGCGACGAGAAGAATCGCCGCCGCCCAGGCGAACAGGACAGCGGCCCGCCGACCAAGCAGCAGCCGTACTCCCAAGTGGTAGAGGGCCACCCCGTAGAGGAATTCCGGGATGATGCGCAGGATGCCCATGCTCGCTTCGGCGTGCACCACGACATCGCCGAAGGCGGCTTGGTAGAACTGGTCCAGCGCCAGGAAGAGAAGAGCGGTCAGCGCTAAGAGCAGCATCGGCCGGCGCCGAAGCTTCAGGCCGATCCACGCAAATGCCGGGAAGGCGAGATAGGCGAACCACTCGGCCGACAGCGACCACGAGGGGCCGTTCCAGTCGGCCTTCACCATCTCGGGAAGCCAGGCGTGAACCAGCAGCAGCGTCGTGACCAGACCGAGAGGATTGTAGAGATTGCGGTCGAACTGCACGCCCATCAGGCTGGCCGTCGTGACCATCACCAGCACAAAGGCGAGCACAGCCAAGTGCGCCGGATAGATCCGGGCGAAGCGGGCGACCAGGAACCGGCCGTAGTTCAGCCGATGGCCGGCGATGGCATCGCGATAGGCGTGGGTCAGGACAAAGCCGGAGAGGATGAAGAAGGCGTCCACGCCGAGGCGCGCCCGGTCGAGGAAGCCGGTCGTCGCCATTGCGTCCCATGGCCACTGCAGCTGGTAGTGGAAGAACACCACGCCCAAAGCGAGGCCGAAGCGCACGCTGGTGAGGGCTGGAAGATCGGCTGGGAACGGATGTCTAGCCTCGTGCGCCTCGCTTTCGCGACGAACCATTCCCGCGCCCCCCATATCCCCGACACTATAGGATACGCAGCGCCGAGCCACGGGCCCTCAGGTGAGGGGATCTTCTCTCGGCCCGCGTATAGATTCGTGAAGCAAGGTCGGGGAATTGCAATGAACGACAGACTTGATGAAGACCTGAGAGCCCTTCGATCCGAGCCCCGCCCGGCGAGCTATCAGCAGCTGGAGCTTAGGGTGTGGAACGGCATCGAGCGCGTCCGCCAAGCGCGGGCGGCGGCGCCGACGCTTTATGCCGCTCGAGCTGCGGCCGTGATTGGCGCGCTGGGGCTGGGCGTGGCGAGCGGCGGGGCGACTGCCGCTGCGGTGGCGGCGCAGTCGCAAGAGGTGTCCGCCTTTTCCCTAAAGGCGGAGCTCGCGCCCTCGACCCTCCTGGATCACCACGGATGAGTTTCTTCAGCCGTGGACTGATCCTCACGCTGCTCCTGACGGTCATCGCGGCCGTCGGGGGAACCTGGATTGGCGCGCGCTATATCTATGACCAGCGTCACCAGCCTTCGCTGCATGAGTTCGTCCACGAAGAGCTGAAACTCGCCCCCGAGCAGCGGAAGAGGCTGGATGTGCTCGAGCAGGACTTCGCGGTTCGTCGTCGGGCGCGGGAGGCCGAGCTGCGCGCCGCCAACGCCGAACTCGCCCGGGCCATTCAGGTGCGTCACGAGTATTCGCCGGAGGTGAAGGCCGCGGTCGAAAGGTTCCACGACGCCATGGGGGCGCTTCAGAACGAAACCATCCTGCACGTCCTGGCGATGCGCACCGTGTTGACGCCGGAGCAGGCCGCGCAGTTCGACAAGCGTGTCGCCGAGGCCCTCACTGAACAGGCGCCGTGACGCTGGAGGAAGAGACGGACGCCGATCTCGTCCTGCGCGCGCGGACTGGGGACGATCGGGCGTTCACGAGGCTCATGCGGCGGCACAACCCGCCGCTCTACGGCTTCGTGCGTCGCTACATCGCCGATGCCGACGCCGCCGTCGACGTCGTGCAGGAGACCTTCGTGGCGGCGTGGAAGGCGCTCGCCCGCTTCGATGATCGCCGGGCCTTTCCCGTGTGGCTCCGCGCAATCGCGCTGAACAAATGCCGTGACCGCGCCCGCCGCCTGGCGGTGCGTCGGCTCATTCTCGGCGAGAAGGACGAGCAATCTCCCGAGGCGCAGGCGCAGCCTGACCTGGCGCCCGACGGCGAGGACTCGATCGTCTCGGCGCAGCGTCGGGCCGTCGTCCAGAAGGCCATCGACCGCCTGCCGATCAAGCTCAAGGAGCCGTTGCTCCTGACGTATTTCGACGAGCTCACGCACCAGGAAGCCGCCTTGCTCCTGGGCGTGACGGTCAAGACAATCGAGACGCGCGTCTATCGGGCCCGTCAGCGGCTCGCGGAGCTTCTCGACCGCTCGGCGATTTAAGTCTCACAAGTTCAGGGGCGGGCGCCGCCGACTGCGTAGAGCTTATTGTGTGGCGGGCGCTTGACCTTCCCACAGTGGGAAGCTCGATCACCGTGCCCATTGTTCCGATCGTAGGATTTTGAATGCCCAGGCCGAGACCTGTCCTTGACCGCCGCACCCTGATCCAAGGGGCGGCCATCCTTGGGGGCGGAGCGGCGATCAGCTCGCTCCTGCCCGCCTGGGCGCAGAGCGCGACCCCCGGCCTGGTCTCGACCCTGCCCACGCTTTCCGGCGAGGACATCAAGCTGACGATCGGCCATACCCCGATTACGATCGACGGCCAGCGCCGCCATGCAGTAACCATCAACGGCACCGTGCCGGGTCCGCTCCTTCGCCTGAAGGAAGGCCAGCGGGTCCGCATCGCCGTCACCAACACCCTCGACGAAGACACGTCGATCCACTGGCACGGCCTTCTGGTGCCGTTCCAGATGGACGGCGTTCCTGGGGTCAGCTTCCCAGGCATCAAGCCTGGCGAGACCTTCGTCTACGAGTTCCCGATCATCCAGTCGGGCACCTACTGGTACCACAGCCACTCCGACCTGCAGGAAGCCGAGGGGCACTATGCGCCGATCGTCATCGAGCCGGCGGGGACCGATCCGGTGCAAGCCGATCGTGAGCACGTTATCGTCCTGGCCGATCACAGCGAGATGCACCCCCACTTGATCTTCAAGCGGCTGAAGCAGCAAGGCGGGGTCTTCAACTATCAGCGCCAGACGATCGCCGGCCTTCTTGCGGGCAAGGACCAGACCCTGGACGAGCGGATCGAATGGGCCAAGATGCTCATGGATCCGACGGACATCTCGGATGTCACCGGCGCGGTGATGACCTTCCTCGTTAACGGCCATGGTCCCAAGGACAATTGGACCGGTCTCTTTGCGCCAGGGGAGCGCGTGCGCCTGCGCTTCATCAACAGCGCGGCGCAGATGGTCTTCAATGTCCGCATTCCCGGCCTGAAGCTCACCGTGGTGGCCGCCGATGGCCAGAATGTGCGCCCTGTCGAGGTGGATGAGTTCCAGATCGGCAACGCCGAAACCTACGACGTGATTGTCCAGCCGACGGAAGATCGCGCCTACACGATCGTCTCTGAGGCTATCGACCGCTCTGGCATGGGACGGGCGACCCTGGCGCCCCGCGCTGGAATGAGCGCGGCCGTGCCGCCGCTGCGTGAGCGGCCCATTCTGACCATGAAGGATATGGGCATGGACATGGCGGCGCATGGCGGCATGGCGGGCATGGGCGCTTCGGGCATGGCTGGGATGGACCACTCCAGCATGCCGGGGATGGATCACGGGGCCATGCCAGGCATGGCGGCCGCTGGGCCGCCGCCGGGCATGGCTCCCCCCCGCCAGCGCGGCTCGGATGTGATGGGCGACATGGGCGGCATGGAGATGAACATGCTCGACTGGTCGAAGGCCCCTCAGATCAAGAAGGGCCCCGGCGTGCAGATGATCGCGCCCATGCCGATGGATCGCACCGGCGATCCGGGCCTTGGGCTGGAAAGCGTCGGTCACCGCGTGCTGGTCTACAAGGACCTCATCGCCCTCGAACCCAACCCCGACTCGAGGCCGCCCGATCGGGCGGTGGACATCCACCTGACCGGCAATATGGAGCGGTTCATCTGGGGCTTCGACGGCTGGAAGTTCAGCGAGAACCCGCCGGCCTATTCCTTCCGAGCCGGCGAACGCGTGCGCATTACCCTGATCAACGACTCGATGATGACGCATCCGATTCACTTGCACGGGCACTTCTTCGAGCTGGTGCACGGACCGGTCGGCCATCTGCCGCGAAAGCACACGGTGAACGTGCTGCCCGGCGGCAAGGTGTCATTCGACTTCACCGCGGAAGGCGGCGACTGGGCCTTCCACTGCCACATGCTCTACCACATGCACGCGGGCATGTTCCAAGTCTTCAAGGTGCGCCCGGTCGAAGGAGCGGCGGCATGATCCGGACGTCCCTCCTGGCCCTGGCGCTGGCCGGTTCTGCGACGGCTGCAGCCGCCCAGGCCGCCGATCCGCACGCCGGTCACGTGATGCCGGCGCAGCCGGCTGCTGCCGCCGATCCGCACGCGGGGCATGTGATGCCGGCCAAGCCGCCCGCCTCAAGTCCCGCCCGGCCCTCCGAAACGCCCGCGGCCCCCGCGGATCCCCATGCAGGGCATGTGATGCCCGCGCAGCCCGCTCCCGCGCCTACCGATCCGCACGCCGGACACGTTATGCCGGCCCCGGCCGACCCGCACGCGGGCCACACCATGGCGCCGATGGATGGCGGGCAGATGGGGTCGGACCTGCCGGTCGGCAATGCGCCGGCGCCGGCCGTAATTGCCGACAACGTGGCCGATCGGGTCTTCGGGGCGGGGCAGATGCAGCGCGCCCGCGGTATCCTCGCGAGCGAGCACGGGGGTTCGCGGGCCTCCAAGCTCCAGGCGGACCTGCTCGAGTGGGCCCCGAACGGCGACCGCTACAGCTGGGAGGTCGAGGGTTGGTACGGCGGCGATATCAATAGGTTCGTCTTCAAGACCGAGGGGGAAGGCCAGTCACGCGAAGGCGTGGAAGCCGCGGAGGTTCAGCTCCTCTATTCCCGCGCCGTCGCCCGCTACACCGACGTACAGGTTGGCATCCGCTATGACCTGGAACCGCGCTCGCGCGCCTACGCCACGCTCGGCGTGGACGCGATGTTCCCCTACTGGTTCGAAGCCGAGGGCTCGCTCTTCCTGTCCGAAAAGGGCGATCTGCTGGCCCGTGTCGAGGGCAGCTACGATTTCCGGCTGACGCAGCGGCTGATCCTGCAGCCCCGGGCGGAGCTCGAATTCGCGGCCCAGGACATCCCGGATAGCGAGATCGGCTCGGGCCTGTCCAAGGGCGAGCTCGGCCTGCGGCTCCGCTACGAAATCCGCCGGGAGTTCGCCCCCTACATCGGCGTCGCCTACGAGCGCGCGTTCGGCGACACCGCTGACTTCGTGCGCGCCCACGGGGAAGACGTGGAGAGCACGCGCTTCATCGTGGGCCTGAGAGCTTGGTTTTGAGTTGCTATGAAGCAACGCCGCTCAGGAGGTTGATGTGAAACAGGCCCACCACGACGAACCCACCATGAGCGCGAAGGAGGGGCGACATCACTATGTGATGCTCGCCGTCAATCTGGCTCTGAGCCTGGCCATCATGTATTTCGCCATGTTCACGATGATATTCAGCTGGGGCGAATTCATCCAGAATATCAACTTCTTCTACATGGCGCTCGTGATGTGGGCCCCGATGGCCGTCGTCATGTTGCTGACGATGAAGTCCATGTACATGAACGCGAAGCTGAACGTGCTTTTGCACGTCGCCTTCGTCGCCATCTTCCTGCTCTCGCTAATCGGCATTCGGGCGCAGGGCCTCGTCGGTGATCGCCAGTTCGTGCAGTCGATGATTCCGCACCACTCCGGCGCGCTGCTGATGTGCCAGGAGGCCTCGCTCAAGGATTCGGAACTGCGCGACCTCTGCTACGGGCCAGACGGCATCATCGCGTCGCAGACTCGGGAGATAAAGCAGATGAAGGCGATCCTCGAACGTCTTTAAGTACGCTCGGGTCTTGACCTTCCCATCGTGGGAAACCCCATCTGTAAAGGCGAGGCTTTAACCGAGGAGATTCCCATGCTTCGCTACCAAGTTGACGACATGAGCTGCGGCCATTGCGTGGCGGCCATAACCGCGGCCGTGAAGGGCGTCGATCCGACCGCCCAAGTCGCTATCGACCTTTCCCGGAAGGCGGTCGAGGTTATTACGTCCGCCGCGGACTCCGACGTGAGCGACGCCATCCGCGAGGCGGGCTACACGCCTGCGGAGGCTACGGAAGCCGTGCCGGCCGCCAAGGCCTCGTGCTGCGGCGGGCGGCGCTGACCCGTGGAGGCTGATCCTCGATGATTTCTCGCCGTCATCTGCTCGCCGCCGCCGCCGCTGCTGCACTGGCGGCGCCAAGCGCCCGGGCGGCGGCGCCGCCGCCCTTGACTGTCTACAAGACGGCATCGTGCGGCTGCTGCGGCGGCTGGATCACCGCCATGACGCGCGCCGGATACCGGCCGAAGGTGGTGGTGGTTGACGACGTCACGCCACTGAACACGCGCTACGGCGTACCCTTCGAGCTCTCATCGTGCCACGTGGCGACGATTGGTGGCTACGTCACCGTTGGCCACGTCCCGCCCGCCGACGTGGGCCGCCTCCTGAAGGAACGGCCAAAGGCGCTGGGGATCACCGTGCCAGGCATGCCCTTGGGCTCGCCCGGCATGGAGACGCCGGACGGACGGACGGAGCCCTACCAAACGCTTCTGCTGCTGCCGGGCGGCCAGACGCGGGTGTTTGCGCGCCACGGTTAGGTCCCGTTGCATGTCGTGGGAGGCTCCTAGGGGGGTGGACGTCCTGGTTTCACCCTGCTCACGGCGGGCGGCGGCGTCCGGGCGACTTGTCTTACATGACTTCGCCCGCCACCCATCCCACGAGGAAAGCGGCTAGCAGCAACACCGTGGAGAAGGCTATGCGAACGACCCGAGGATCGAAGCCCGCCACGCGGGATTTGGCGATCTGTCCGAACCGGCCGCGCGCGCCTCGGTCCTCTGATATCGGACCGAACAGGATGTCAGGTCCAGTGGGGCTCGTTTCCTTCGCAATCTGCGGATCGTAGGCGGTTGTGGCGAGATAGTGATCCAGCCAGCCCGGCGCGATCATCCCGCCCAGGATCGCCTGGATGGTGGTCCATCCGAGCCACATCTCGCGAGGGCCAGACGTCGCCGCACGGACGATCTTCTCCGCTACGGCCTCGGGTTGATAGACTTGGCCGACGGGGCGGTGACGGTGGGGCAGGTGCGTTCGCGACCAGTCGAATTGCGGAGTATTCACCGCAGGAAGCTGGACCATGGTCAGGGCGACCCGGCTGCCTTGGCGCCTGAGTTCGCAACGCAAGGAATCTGTGAAACCCCGTAAGGCGAACTTGGCCCCACAATAGGGGGCTTGAAGAGGGATTGCTCGATAGGACAGGGCCGAGCCCACCTGAATGATGACGCCTCGGTCGTTTCGCCGCATATGCTTCAGGGCCGCGATCGAGCCGTGTACAGCGCCGAGGTAGGTAACCTGTGTCACGCGGAGGAACTCCTCCGGCGGAATCTCATCGGCCGGCCCGAAAACCGTGGCCATCGCGTTGTTCACCCAGACGTCGATCCGGCCCCAACGCTCGACGATCTGATCGGCGGCATGCGCCACTGCGGCGGCATCGGCTACGTCGACAGTGATCACCAGGGCCTCGCCGCCGGCGGTCTCGACATCTTGTCGCGCGCCCTCAAGGCCCGGCTCACTTCGGGCCAGCAGCGCAACGGCCCATCCGCGAAGCGCAAAGGCGACCGCGGTCGCGCGCCCGA